>NZ_JAUJTZ010000006.1:0-271099 GCF_030433455.1 Yersinia sp. 22-579
GGCTCTGGCGTATCGGTCGGCTCTGGCGTATCGGTCGGCTCTGGCGTATCGGTCGGCTCTGGCGTATCGGTCGGCTCTGGCGTATCGGTCGGCTTTGGCGTTACCGTCGGCTCTGGCGTATCAGTCGGCTCCGGCGTATCGGTCGGCTTTGGCGTTACCGTCGGCTCCGGTGTCTCAGTCGTTGGTTCCGGCGTATCAGTCGTTGGTTCCGGCGGATCAATTGGCGGTATTGATGGATCAATTGACGGTGTCGGTGGAATGATCGGTGGTATCGGCAATGGTGGTAATGGCAATGGCAGCCCGATACCTCCCCCCAGTAGCTTCAGTCCCGCCAGGCTTGAAAGCGCGGCTAAGCCACCACCCGCACCGCCGCCTCCGCCGCCACAACAATCATCAGAGTTAAGGTGGATCTCTCCCCCTTGAATAATGACTTTCTTTTTACCGACAATCTTGATGGTATCGGCACTGAGCACTAGCTCACCACCCGCACCGATCGCCACAGCACCACCAGCAACCAGTGTCGCAGCACCGCCAGCGGCTACCTGATGAGCACCACCGACAGAAAGTGCGTTGTAACCACCGACGTTGGTCAGGTTGGCACCACCCACGTTGGTGGCATTGGCTAAAGCGACATTCAGAGCATGAGTGGCTCCCACGACCACACTACGCGCCGCTCCCACTTGTATAGAGGAGGCCAATGCGATGGACTGCGCACTAGCACCGAGCACAGTAGATGTAGAGTTAGCACCAACAAGGACACTGCGGTTAGCGCCCACACTCAAGTCGGCATTAGCACCAATAATTTGCGTCTCATCATTTTTTGTCAGACGCGCCATATCACGCTCGGCCTGCTCCCAGTATTGCTCCAGGCCCGGTTTATCCTCAAAACGCACGCCGTTATAGTTGGTTAGCCCTCCGCCAATAGTACGGCTGACCATGCCACTTTGTGTGGCATTCGCAGGTAAATCCCAAGGTGGGCGAGTCACATTATTGTAGAGACTACCACTGACCAACGGGCGATCCGGGTCGCCATTGATGCAGTCCACCAGCACTTCCTGGCCAATACGCGGAATGTAAATGCCACCAAAACTGTTCCCAGCCCAAGCCTGGCTCACGCGTAACCAGCATGAGTCCGACTCTGCGTTTTTGCCGTAACGGTCCCAGACAAAACGTACTTTTACCCGGCCATATTCATCAGTCCATACCTCTTCGCCCGGTGGGCCCACAACGATAGCATTCTGTGGCCCGCTGGTTTTTGGCTTTGGTGTGAGTTGTGGATGGCGATAGATCTTGGTGGTTGGCTGAACCGTAAACGTAGTTTCATAGTGAAACTCATCCCCACGGGATAGCTGCGCCACTTCACTAACCAACAAACGGCTCGAGATAACCATGTATTCGCGGTTAGCTTTATCAACCGGGAAGCCTTGCAGTTCGAAGTTAGCGCCGCAAACGATGCCACGAACCTCGCCGAAACCGACAGCACGCGAACCCAATGCGCCGCGCTCCTCAATACGCACTCGCGCCAGATGCTCCCCGATATCAGGCTGATCATAATCCCCAGGCCATTGATAAATTTCGAGATCGCTAAAACTGGTTTTGCGTGGCTTGCTGTCCATCGTCAAAATGTCAGCACGAGATTTGGTGAAATCGTAGTCGTTATAGACCCAGCGCCCAGTAGTTAGCGTTTCCTGAGTCTGGAATTGGGTGATGTATTCTTCCCCGGCCTTTGGCTCATCCGAGAGATATTCAATGGTATGGTAAGCTTCACTGAAATAACGTTTGTGAGCACCGACATGGTCGACCAGAATTAATTTTTGTTTATGATCATCATGTTCAAAGAACCAGTAAATACCCCACTCCTCCATTAAACGCTGGAGGAAATTAAAGTCGGTTTCACCGTATTGCACCTGGAAGTCGAGTATGGGATAAGTCGTCGCCAGCCGTTTTTCAAACGGAAAGTTATAGTCAGCAAGCACTTCATCAATAATATCTACTACATTTTTATTTTGAAAAATCTTAAAGTCAGAGGTTAAATCTGTGAGGTAGAACCAAGGTCGAAGGACAATTTCAAACATTGCCTGATTGGCATCGCGGCCAATAAATCGGGCTTTTTCGACCAAACCAGAAATTTCACGTGTGCCTTTACCGACACCTTTTACATAATCGAGACCGTTACCATCCAGTTCCATTTCAATGGTCATCTCTTTACCAATTAAGGCTTTGAGATCGACATTAGAGGCTGTCTGCCAAGGAATGGAGGGGTTAGCCGGCGTTTTTGCCGTGATGGTATATGAATACAAAGTCGAAAAGGCTTCCTCTCCTTCTAACTTCGACAGTACCAGCGCAGGCTCACCCAATAAATAGGGCATGGCCGGGCTGCTCAACTTTATTGTCCTTGACATACTAATACCTAATATCCGGTTAATATCGCAAAGTGTTCATTACACTTTTAATGGTTGGTGCATCATGATGAATCGGTTTATTCCATTAATTTTCCATACCTACACACCTCCAAATCCATAGTTTTGTAAGCTTTAACTTCCTGTTAAATCACCAAATTTCATGCATATCATCATTGAGCGCACTTGGGCATTGGAAGCCTCTAAGCAGTTCACTGATACTCTCATTACCGTAAGTCAAACCGGACACTTCCAGTTCGACGCGATCTTTGCCCATGACATAGGTCAGAAGTTGCATGCCACTGGCGTCTTGTGCCACTTCATCAGCCTTATCAGCCCATTTCAGCAATGCCCAAGGGCCACGCAGCAGGATGTCTGGCATCGCTGAAGCTTGTTGGCGCTGAGCAGTTAAACTCACTATTGTTCCTTGACGAACTCCCGGCCATTTGAAGAATGATGGCGTCACCGGGCCGTGGGAATAGCGCACAATATTCCCGTCAAAATTCATGATTAATTGCGTAATTGATGGGGCTAAATAACGCACGGATACCGAGAAGTCCAAAGCCACTTTGCGGCCTTCACTGGCATTAAATAATGCATTGCGAATCACCGCCGCCTGTTCAAAAAACTCCAAACCATCACGGCTTGCACTGCCTTTATAACGCCAAGGCGTGGTGGTAGTGTCGACTTTACTTTCCAGGTTCTTCTTAAAGTAACTGTCCACCGTGCCACCCGCGCCGAAGAAACGCTCAAAATCACTCAAACTGACGACTTTCTCACTATCAGCAAAGGGATAACGCCCTTGTAAGGTATTGCGGCATATCTCACCGACCCCCATATCGATAGCCTTCGACGTGTGGGTAATCACTTTATTTTCAAACTTTTGCGATGAACTGGTTAAAAGTGGCGCAATGATGTTGCTAAACGGATCCGGCCAGGTTTGGGACTCAATCGCGATACGCTCCCCACCATGAGAGATCGGAGGGATATCGCCATATTCAAACGCGCTGTTAAACACCACCAGACGGGTATATTGATCGTTCAATGCACCAATAACCCGGCTCATCTGGGTGCCCTGAATCACAGAAAGGTTACTGTTATTCTCCCCCCCATCGCTCGGTTCGCCCTTAACAAAAGCGCGCAGTCCGTCAAATTGACTATCAACAAATTCCTGAACCAGCTTATTCTCACGAAAAGCGATCTTTTCCTGCACTTTCTTAGCCTGGTTAACTAAATTTCCCTGATTTCTTATTGTTATATCGTCGAGTAGTGTTTTCTCTTTTACGGTTTCAACTAACGTCGTTTCTTTCACTGACTGTTTTGCCAAATTGAGCAAAGGCGAGTTCTCTGACACCAGCGTTCTCAACAGCGCAATATCCAGAGATAACCCTTCTGCATACTCTCCACTGTCAGCATCAACAGAAATCAGGCGCACACTGGAGAGGAAGCGTTTCCAGTAATCGGTGTATTCTTTCAAGTACAGGGTTAGCACATCTTGCTGTAGCGCCAGAGGATCAAATGAAGAAGTCAACGGCTGAGCCATCACCCAACGATCCTCTTGCTGAAGTTGCATCAGCAATGGCGTAAGCTTTTTTTTAACCACCTGATGATACCCGGCGTGGGTGTATAACCCCGGAACTCCTTCATGCAGTAATTCGTCATCCGATAGAGTAAAAACCTGTGTCGCATTCTCACCCACCATTTTACGTAATGTCAGATTGGCGGGCGCTTGTGCCTGTAAATGTGATTGAACGCGCCCCCACAGTCTGGCAGTCTCAGTTTTCTCTGCCAGCATGGTCCTGGCCTGTTTGATCAGCTCGCTATCTGCCGCTTGTCCATATTGTCGCCACGCTTTTTGGGTGAAAAGCGTATTCAAATGGGAAGCAAAAATACCTTTCTCCTCATAAGGCTCGATTTTCCCGCTCTTCTGCCAAGCTTGGGTGACTTTATCAACCACATAATTCTGATCGAAATGCTCTTCATCAGTCAGCATGAGATAGAGTTTTAACGCGACATAGACCGCTTCAGAATCGCCACTATTGATCGCATTTTTTAATGAGACTTCGGCCTCACGTTCAACCATCGGGAAGAGGTATTTTTGCAGGAAAAACTGATACAAATTGTTCGCGCCCCGAGACACCGCCCCGCCAGTGTATAAACCATAACGCCAATCAAGACTTGGGTTTTCCACATCCAGCGTGCCGTACTCAGGTAACTGCTGAGTGGCATTCAACAGCGTGGGTAACATCTGCTCATTGGTGGTTTTAACATAACGGCTAACGCTGCTCTCTAAGTGCTGGAGCTTGGTACTAACCGCCTGTAAATAGCCATCGTTGTGCTGGAAACTGATAAGGAATGCCCATACCAGCCACACCGCCAACCCGATACAAGCCACGTGTCCCAATAAATTCTGGAAACGATATTTGGATTGCACTTTGAGGTTATAGCTCACCAAATCCCCATCTTGGGTGATGACGTCGCGGAATAGCTGCTTGAGGAAATATTGTTTTCCATAAGCCGTTTCGCTGATCAATTGACCTTCATCATCACTTCTTTGCGAAAGCGAGGCCGGGGATGCAGGCTTCATATGACTAATGACATTGCGCCATTTCTGGACCAGGGTGCTGTTATTTAACAGCCCAATATTCGCAGGCTGGCAACTGCTGACAAAATAGATGCCACGCAACGTGGTATGAAATTTTGTCTCATCAAAACGCGAGGCAAAAAATACATTCTGCAAGACTTCAGTCACCCGCTGGGACAACAATCTGAAATCCTGCGGTAACGCATACATGCCTTTACGATCAGTGACGGAATACTCTTCTTGCTGACGCACATGCATGTTGTTGCTGATGCGGTTTTCAAGCAGTGCCAACTCAGTGCTGATACGCTGCTCAAGCTCCATATCCGCGCGCCCTTTCTCCTCGTTATAAGGGAAAGTCACACCCCAGATTTGTTCGCGGTCTTCGGCGGTTAAATTGCGGAAATACTCATCAAAACCAGATAGTTGATCCAGTTTAGTGATAGTCACATATACCGGGAAACGAACACCGAGCGCACCACGAACATCATCTAAACGCGCGCGCAGCGTGGCCGATAGCGTCAGTAACTCGGCTTTACTTTTACCCAAAATGTCGGTGACTGAAATAGCCACAATAACGCCGTTAACCGCCTTGACCGGACGATACTTTTTCAGCGCCTTTAAGATGCCATTCCATTCAATTTGATGCTCTTTGCCGTCATCAATGTACTTACCGGCAGTATCTAAAAACAGAGCATCATTAGAGAACAGACATTCGCAATGCTGAGTCGGTACATTTTCTTTACCGATGCGATCCAACTGCTCAGGCAGAGGGAAATCTTGTCCTGATGAGAGGATCAGTGAGGTTTTACCCGCACTCTTGGTGCCCAGCACCATGAACCAAGGCAGTTCGCTACGCCAGCGGCTGGAAACAAAAAAACGCTTCCAGGTTGGAATGCCACTGTGAATACGACGGACATAATTTATGCCATTGCGAATCACCGCATTGATTTCAGAAAGGTCAGGTTCAAGTTCAGATTGACCTTTCTTCGGGTTGATAAAATTATCCAATAGCGCAGGGTTGAGCGCTAAAGCCCGCATAAAACGCCACACACCATAAAGAATGGTGATAAAGGCAATAAAAGCGATGATTGCGCCACGACGCAATGGATCTTCCAGCGGATGGCTATCCCCTATTAATATAAAGGGCGCGATAACCCATACCGCAGCGCAGGCGACCACCGCCAACATAACAAAGCGCGGCACGTTAAACCAAAAGCCCAATAACAGAGCCAGAGCCAGCAGTAAGAAAATAATTCTGGGTTCATAACCTTCAAGCGGTCGCGCCTCGCCAAATCCGAGGAAAGGCCCCAAAAACCATATTGCGGCAGCCAGTAATAGAAAGCAGCCCACCAGCAATATTCGTTTCATGGCCCAGCCAGAAAACAATCGATTCAAATAAGACATTCTATATCTCAATAATTAACAAAGAGTTCTACACGGCGGTTTTGTGAGCGCCCGGCTGCATCGTCATTACTACTGACTGGCTGCGTATCCCCTTTCCCTTCAAACTGAATTTTGTCAGTCGGGATACCCGCTTTCTCCATAAAGCGTGCAACGTTGGCGGCACGTTTCTCAGAAAGCACCTGGTTATTAGGGAAACCTGGTTTGTTGATCGGCATAGAGTCGGTATGCCCAATAATCAGCACCGCCCCTTGTACGCGATGAACTTCCTGCGCAACACGCTCGATGACACTCATGATTTCGGACCGGACTTTATCCGAACCCACCTGGAACATGGTGTCGCCTTTGAAGATGACTTTGCTGCGGCTGCTTGTTTCATCAACACTCACTAACTGCTTCGCTATCTCGTCTTTTAACAAAATAGCCAGACGTAGTTTTTGTACCGCAACGGTTGGCACGATAACCGGACGTTGCAAGGCTTCCATTCTCTTCAGCAAGTCGCTTTCGGGTACGGAGAGAAAATATTTACTGCCAATAAAGGTGGCCGCAATCAAGAAACCACACAGCAGCATCGACACACGAACCGGAACAAAGATCCCTCGCCGTTTGCGGAACTGATGCGCGATTAATCCATGCGGAGAAAGCGCAGTAGGAACGGTATCGCGGGTACTTTGCAGTAACGTCAACAATCCCTGACGGATTTTGGTTAATTGCCGGTCACCCTCTTCGATAATGCTGTAACGGCCTTCAAAACCCAGCCCTAAAATCCTCAGCAATACCTCTAAGCAATCCGCATATTCATGTGGGCTCATTGAGAGACGGCCTACTAACAGGAAAAATTTATTCCCGCCGTCATTATCACCTTCAAAATGGTTTAGCAGGTTGCTTTGCGACCAACCCGACATGACGCCCCACGACATGGTGTGAGCCGCTTCATCTAGCGCGGTACACAAGCAATAGCGGACGATCGCCATTTTCTTCCACGAGATATCCGCTTCATCACATACCACACTAAACAGGGTTATCTCATTCTTCAGGCTCTCTTTTAATATCTGAACCTGCGAGGCATCCGCTATCTCTTGTGGCATCTCGCTTAAGGCGCGTAATAATGGCTGTGCCGCCTCCAATAATGGCGTTGGAGACGCGACCGCTTTAGCCACGCGCTGCTGGACACTTTCGCCCCGAAGTTGGGCAGTATCATAGGGCTGAAAACCTGGTGAGCGCGTAGCCTCATGGCTGAACGCCGCACCAGATTGTGTGCTCTCGGTGTAAACACTCGGCTCATCAAGCAAGAAATGGCCTAACGCCTGCGGATTGGTATCCGCATCTCTGCTTTGATCAAAGGAGGGCATCGGTATCCCAGGGTTCAATTCACTGCTATCACTCATGAATCTCTAATCCCCCAGAGCTCCATCTTCAATGCAGGGAAATCGCCAGCCACGTGTAGTGCAATGGCCCCTGCATTGGAAACTTTGTCCCAAAACGGCCCGCTTTTCATCAATTCGAAATAAACGTATCCCGCGCTGTACGGAATTTGCCGCGGTGGAACCGGCAACCGCTGTAATTCGAGACCCGGTAAATGTGAGCGCACCAATTCATGCAACTGTTGTGGCGCACTGATTTTGGTCTGTACAGAGAATTGATGCTGCAATACGTCCATTGGCAATTGTGCATGAACGGCCAATACCAAATTGGAAAATGAACGTAATTCATTAGGCAGCACAGAGGCAGACCATACGCCATTCCCTTTTGGGTCCAGCGGGATCATCTGCCCTGCACGCACCAGAATCTGATTGAGCAATTCATGCACATCGTCCACCAATGGGCGAATCGACGGATAGAGTTTCCCGTGGTCATATCCCGGCGCCGGGCGCGGCCGACGCGTTTTGGTACGAATAAAGGTGGATAATTCACCGGCAAACTTGGCAAGTTCTTGATAAAGCACGATTGGCGGCAATTCTGGAATATTGCGCAGATGATCCAGACTTGGCTCGTATTTATTAAAAATTTGCAGCAGCAAGTAGTCGACAATTTCAGCACTGGCGCTGGCTTTGCCATCACTGTTTGACAGACGTTTAGCCAGCATATCGGCACGCATTTTGACCAAGCCATTAAGATGGGTCAGCCACTCTGACAGCAGTGAACTCGCCGCGTATCCCGTCACCGGAGGAATGTAGTCATCCAGATGCAGCAGTACGCTACCATCAGGCTGAATCGCCCTGACTTTGGCCAGTGGCAACCCAATCCATGATTCGGTCATTTCGCTTTCAGAAACCAATTTAAGCCGCAGCCGCGACAACTGCACCGGCTTCGGCCCCTGACGAATAGCATTCGTGTCACTGAGGTCTGCTTCATAGGCATAAAAACGCGCCAATGAACTCATGTCATATTCGTCAAAAATAGTTTCATCACTGTTATCCAGCCGCAACGGAACCGCCAGATAGATTAGTTTACCCAAATGATCCGAGGTGATGGTAAGTGGCTCAGGCAGTTCCGCATGACCGGGAATATCAAAAGGCGTGCCGTCCGGTAATACCCCTTTGCCAGATCGCAGTACCAACTTGCCATAGGAGAGCGCTTCGCGATCAATTTCATATTGCGCGAATCCCCAAAAGAATGGGGTAATCGTGGCGGCTCGTTTATGAGCGTAATATTCAAGATACCGCTCTTGCTGTTGAAAAAGTTGCGGGCGAAGAAAAAGACCCTCACTCCAAACGACTTTGTTAGTTCTCACGACTTAGTCCATTTCTTTGATTGATATTGACAGACGCTCAACGCGCACCTTGACTACCGGATCGTTTTGTTTCCCTGACCACCATTTTTTATACCAGGGCTGCACGCGTTTCTTGGGTAACGGGCTAAAAACCGCGTTCCACTCCGCCTGCTCAATTTCACGGTAAGCAGCTACAACGCCGATGGCAGTGACCCCACTGTTTAGCGTCAGTTCTATTGTTTTTGTCTCATTAGGCAGCATGATTCCGTCAAACACTTTCTCCATCTGCTCTTTCAGAGATGGTGTGCCCTCTTCGGTAATAGTGAAGAAATCACTCGACTTAAATTCATCCGTATTCTTCAGGGTATAAACGGTGATCCTTAACGGATTAGCGACACCTTTGTCATTTGGATTGATATTTTTTGCCGTAGTCAGCTCGACAGCCAATTTATCAACCGGTTCAGGTTGAGGTTTCGAGCTACATGCCATGACCAATAGCGTGACCAATGCCACGAAAAAGTATTGTGTAATCCGATTAAACCAACGGATATCTTTTTTCATACTCAACCTAATCAAATAAAAACATTAAGTTTTATCCACAATAATATAGTGACCGGCAGATTCATCACTTTGCCTATTACCTGCGCTGCTATCAGGCCTGTTACATCTATTGTGGATAAAACCTATATCTGGGTGAAAACCTATTACGGATAAACTCCGTCACTGAGAAAACTTGCCACCCGAAAGTGGCAAGTTTGATGTCTGGTCTAAAACAGCATTGCTTAGCTTTGCTGGTTAGCTTTAACATCGTAGTTAGCAGAAATAACGCCAGATTTATGGCCTTCAGCATTCTGCATAACGTAGTCCTGAGTCATCTTGGTGAATGAGAAACGAATCTCTTCACGTGGACGAGTTTCATCTTCAAGAGAACCGGCCATATCAACACGAGTGATGATTACATCGGTAAATTTAATAGTCAGGTATTCCAGTGGATCGCCACCTGCTTTACGCAGAACGAATTGGATATTCTTAATATGCTTACCCAACAAGCAATAGCTCAATAAGTTCGGGCTTGCTTTATCGATATAATGCGTGAAACAGAAGTCAGAAACAGTTGCTTTACCTGAACCGCCGCCTGAACCACTGTGCATATTTGAGTGCTGAGAAACATCCCATTTCCAAGCCAGCACCTGAATTTCGTTTTTGTGGTTAGCATCTAAAGATTCGCCTTCGATACCATCAATTTTAATAAACATATCTTGCGACATAATAATCCTCTCTCGCACTTCTATTAATTTCACTTAATGAAAAACATCAAGCGTAGGAAGGCCCACGTAATAAATTTACGAAAACACATCCCTTTCCTATGAAAATAAGCATTACAAATAGTTTATTATTGACTATTACAATACTTTACCTATACACCACTTCTTTTAACGTCATTCAATATCATGCCTTGAATGACGTAAGGCCTCGCGCGATGCATTGCACGAAAACACATACTTTCCACTAAATACTCATTAAATAGAGGTAACTTCCATATTCTTTAACCTGATACAGAGAAATATTATTCCTCGGCCCCAGCTATTATCTATTTAATTACGCAACATCTTTCAGTGAAGGTAATTTAGCAACCATGCGCAGTGATACCGTCAAACCTTCCAATTGGAAGTGTGGGCGCAGGAAGAATTTAGCCTGGTAATAACCTGGGTTACCTTCAACATCTTCAACAATAACTTCAGCTGCGGCCAACGGACGGCGTGCTTTAGTCTCGATAGAAGAGTTTGCCGGATCGCCATCTACATAGTTCATGACCCAATCGTTCAACCAGCGTTGCATCTCATCGCGCTCTTTGAATGAGCCGATTTTGTCACGCACGATACATTTCAGGTAATGAGCAAAACGTGAACAGGCGAACAGGTACGGCAAACGTGCCGACAAGTTGGCGTTAGCTGTAGCATCTGAATCGTAATATTCAGCAGGTTTTTGCAATGATTGCGCGCCAATAAATGCCGCATAATCAGTATTTTTTCTGTGCACCAGTGGAATAAAGCCATTTTTCGCCAATTCCGCTTCACGACGGTCAGAAATAGCAATTTCTGTTGGGCACTTCATATCAATGCCGCCATCATCAGTTGGGAATGTATGACATGGCAAGCCTTCCACCACACCACCACTTTCCACACCACGAATCAGGGTACACCAGCCATATTCTTTGAATGAACGGTTGATGTTAACCGCCATAGCATACGCCGCGTTGGACCACACATATTTGCCGTGGTCAGCACCGTCAGTCGTCTCTTCAAAATGGAAGGCATCTACCGGGTTAGTGCGAATACCGTATGGCAGACGCGCCAGGAAACGCGGCATTGCCAGGCCAATATAGCGGGAGTCTTCAGACTGACGCAGTGAGTTCCAGGCAGCATACTCAAGATTCTGTGTGAAGATCTTGGTCAAATCACGCGGATTTGACAGCTCTTGCCAGGATTCCATCTGTAATACTGACGGCGCGGCACCCGTGATAAAAGGTACGTGTGCAGAAGCAGCAACCTTACCGATGGAAGCCAGCAAATCAACGTCAGGCGCAGTATGGTCAAAGTAGTAATCCGCCACCAGGCAACCATAAGGTTCGCCGCCCAATTGGCCGTACTCTTCTTCATAGACTTTTTTGAATAATGGGCTCTGATCCCACGCCACACCTTTATAACGCTTCATATTACGGCGTAATTCATCTTTAGAGATGTCGAGAAAACGCAATCTCAACTTCTCATCAGTCTCGGTATTATTCACTAAATAGTGCAGGCCACGCCAGGCACTTTCCAGAGACTGAAACTCTTGATGATGCAAGATCAAATTGATCTGCTCAGACAATTTACTGTCGATCTCAGCAATAATAGAGGCAATGCTTTTATAAGCATCATCAGATACAGTTACCGAATTAGCCAGCGCCTGCTCTGCCAATGTTTTAACGGCACCTTCTACTGCCGCTTTGGTCTGCTCAGACTTAGCCTTGAATTCTTTAGTCAATAACGAATTAAAGTCGCTATATTCAGTCGCAGCAGCGGCTGGTTTATTTTTTGCTTCTAAAGTGGACATGGTTTTTCTCTTCTTAATCAATCTTACTGTGGAGCATCAGCAGCGGATTGCTTTGTTTTCGGTGCGGATGCCAGTGTTGCCAGTAATGATTTGTCTTTCAGAAGTTTCATTACTAATTCCTCTGCACCTGCCTTGCCATCCATATAGGTTTGCAAGTTTGCCAATTGAGTACGGGCATCTAACAATTGAGACAGAGAATCGACTTTCTTGGCAATTTCATCGGGAGAAAAGTCATTCAGGCTCTCAAAAGTAATATCCACCATCAACTGGCCTTCACCCGTCAGCGTATTTTTAACAGCAAATGCAACACGTGGTTTCATTGCTTTCATACGCTCATCGAAATTATCGATGTCAATATCCAGCAGCTTTCTATCTGCTACTGAAGGTAAAGGCTCAAGAGGCTTACCGGATAAATCAGCCAGCACGCCCATGACGAATGGCAATTCAACCTTTTTCTCACTACCATATATTTCCACATCGTATTCAATTTGTACGCGTGGCGCTCGGTTTCGAGCGATAAATTTTTGGGAATTACTTTTACTAACCATATATGCCTTTTATTCAAAACGTATTGTAAAATCATCAGGAAATAAGCTTCCTGAACCGCTATTGGAGAGATCAAATGTAAAAAATGATACTAAAACGTGCTCCCCTATTTATAAACCAACTCAATACCAGCAGTTGCTCTAACCTGCCCTGGGGTTACCGTATTCGTACCTTTTGCATAATAACCCGCTAAAAAATAGTGTGTGACATCTGCACCAGAACTGGAAATAACATATTCCTGTACACTATTTTCATCGCCAACCACCATTTGTTGCCCTGCAGCTTTACTTAATCTGATTTGCGCGCTTTTGCTGAAATCATCAGCCACTTCATTCTGTAAATTTCCGGTTATTGCATCCGGCATGGTAGCGCCAGCAGCTATAAAGCGTAATGACACTGTTCTATTTACCGGACATTTATTCAGCGCAATTTGAAATTGCTTTTTACCCGCTTCTGCTTTATCAGTTTTTAATTCGCTGGTCGACAAAGTCGGTAATAAAACTGACTCTGAAGAAGAACCGCCATCAATACTGACTTCACAGGTATCTTCCAGATACTCACCGGTAAATGAAACCTGAACTTTACAATCTGCCGCTCCTGCACATGCACTGGCTGCCTGAGCGGGCTGGCGCGCGATAAAAGCCGCAGCCAGCAACAGCAAAAACGTTAAAAGTTTCAGTACAACATTACTTTTTAACCACGAAGACATACCACCTCCAACTGTGTTATATGAGTACTTGCTGTCTTCGCTGTAGCATTTGCTTCCGTGCCTGAGTGAATACGGCATTTATCTTTACCACCATTACTGATGACTTGCAGGGGTTGTGAACCTGTCCCCCAGCCGCGAATAAATGCCATACCACCTTGCCCGACAATCCCCTGACTCACACCATCCGCATCCAATAGATCCGTACCAATAGGGAGAAACTCTTTATTTTCATCCCTGACGATAAGCACTAATGGTGCGCCAGTAATGGTCTTCATCGCGACCGGGATCATTGCTCCTGTTCTCGGTACTACTACTTTTTGACTCTCCAGCACATCTACCGAATCAGGTAATTCTTTGTAATCAATCGCCACTGTATTTTCACGGTATGCCGTCATCGACGGCATAATGGCATAGCCACGACTATCAATTGTTGCTCCGTTACCGTTAAACAACTTAGCTCCCGCAGCGCCTTCAGCATGTACGATGGCAAAAGGTGCATCGCCAAGCCGTGGGCCGATAGTCACGCCTCCCTGGTGAGCCACTACACTACCGTTGGCAGAGGCAGACAACTGGCGAGAAGAGCTGTTATTCGCTGATGCCGTCATCCCGTACTGGCCTACTCCGGTCTTGTAACTCATGTTACCTGTCACCGTCTTACTCGCGGCAGTGTCATTGCCACTGCTGTACGACGTCCCGACACCATAACCCAGCTCACTCTGCTCACCTTGACTACCACTGGCATTCATCTGCACTAGCGTATTACCTGCATCATCATGGCTGGCCATTGAATACAAGGTGTTAAACAATGGTCGCTTCACGATACTGCCACCCAGTGGGATGCTAATAGACGCAATGTAACTGTTTTGGTAATCGTTATTACTGTTGTTGTCATAACTACTGATATAGCTGCTATTACTGGTTCGCATTGCCGTCAGCGCATAAGAAAAATAACGCAACGAATGATTAAAGGTCACGGCATACTGCTGCGACGCATCCTGCCCTCCCCAGTAACTATAAAAACTACTATTCAGGTTCAGCGACATATTGTCAGCGACCCGCTGGGAAACACTCACCGATAAACGGTTGCGAGTACGAGAATCAAAAGCGCTGTTAGCATTTATGCTGCCGTAGTGATCCTGACTCGCTTCCCTAAAAGTATAAAAACCGTTGGATGAGTATCTGTATGCCGCCAACGTCAGGTTGGTATCGGTCTCGCCAACGTATTTGGTATAGTCAACTTTGTAACTATTACCTGATGAGCGATGGTCACCACTCAATTCACTTCTTGCGTGGGTGACATCAAATGAAATCCCCCCAATTTGGGTATTAAATGCGTTACCGATCCCCACCGAACTATAATTCTCTGCCAGCTGCGCTCCGCTATACAACGTATAAGTGTTGCCAAGACCGTAGTAATACGCGCCTTGTACAATCGTCGGACTCGCATTTACCGTATTATCATTCAATCGGCCAGCAGCGATATCAAACTGGGATACACCTTGGTAAAGCAACATCGGCGGCGCTGAAAACGGAATTCTTTGGCTACGGGTACGGCCATCAGATTCGGTCACCGTCATTTCTAAATCACCACCGTATGACATGGTGCCGATGTCAGCTAGTTCGAACGCCCCCGGCGTAACGACTGTTTCATATATCGTCTGTCCACGCTGAGTCACCGTGACTCTGGCGTTGGTTTCCGCCACTCCTCGTATCACCGGTGAGTAATTTCGAATCCCTTCCGCTAACATTCGGTTATCGGATGCCAGTTGAACACCCCGTAGACCGAATCCCTCAAATAAACTCCCACGGGTATCACTATCCCCCAGAGTTAACTGACTCTTCAGCGAGGTGACATCCGTGGCCGCAAAACCATATAAATTCTGAGTTTGCGCACCACCATCATTGTTCCAACGGGTATTAAGACGTTTTCTTAACCGCCACTCACCAAGATTGAGACCGGTAATCAAGCCAATGTTGGCGTTATAGGAGTTCGACTTTGCCCCGTCATCTCTATTGCCGTTAAAAACGCCATACACGTTGCTGTTATAATCCAAGAAACCGACTGGGGCACCAGCATCCCACAAACTGGGGCTAATATAGCCACGCGGATGTTTCACTAAATTAAACTGTGGAACAGTGATTGAAAGTTCAAAGTCCCCTGAGTTATAACGCGTACTGCTGCCTTTAATTAAATCTCTTAAGTTGTAGCACTGATCTTTCGCCGCTTCTTTTACATCATTCGCTATCTTGGTCGAACCATTCAGTTCTATTCTCAGACCCAATGCATCAAGCTGTTCCAATTTAAAACAGGGTTCTGCGGTGGACTCGCCGGCAACGGATTCAAAGCGAATACTATGCTTTCCGTTCATCTTGCCATTAACGATAACCATCACATCATAAACTCCGGGGGATACCGGGTTTTCATTCATAAACCGTGCTACATCAATTCCTGAGCCGCGAATAAAATCAGGATTAAACTCCACTGCGGTAATTTCAGTCTCATTATTTTCATTTACTAATGGTGCCGCTATCACACTCTTATGTAAGAACAAGGTCGTACTTATAATTGTTAACGTAAAGCCCAATGAATTTTTGTAAGGTAAATTCACTAATCTATCGATTTTATTTTGTAAGTAGCGCGTTATACATAAATGATTCACGAGCAAAAGCTCCCTTTAATACCCTACGGCTTACCTGCCATTTCACAGCAAGAGCCTCCGGTTTCCTATCCGACACGCTTATCCTTGCCCACGCAGCGTTTTATTATTTTTTAACAACCACTCCTTTACCTTGTGCAAAAGATATATTTCCATCAATCGCTGCACCGTAATCATTTAATAACTTGTAGCTCATTGCTGAAATACCTGAAGCTTTGCTGTTCGGGTAAAATACCGAAGTGGAAAGTGGTGCCAGCATATCTGTCTTCAGTTCAACTTTTTTCCCGCCAGCAGTCACACTGCCTGAATCAAAGGAAAAATAATAAGGCGACGGGTTTGTTACTTTTACGCCCTGACCTTTTTGACTATCGTTAACTAATTCCCATTGCAGCTTTTCAGCTTGTTCTGCACTGTTGCTATTTAACGCTGTTGGCCGATAGAAAATTTTAATTCGGGTACGAAAAGCCAATTCCAATTTATTTTTATCAGCACTGTCTTTTTGCACTGCTGGTATTTCTAGCATGTTAAACCAAAAGACCGATTCTTTATCTTGCGGTAAGGCCATGCCATTATAAATCATACGGACACTTTGCCCTTTACCGTTCTCAACACGGAATACCGGCGGTGTCACAATAAAGGGAACGGTGACATTATTTATTTTGGCATTACTATTTCCATCATCAACCCAGACCTGTACTAACGCGGGCTCCGTGCCTTTATTATTCGTGCGTACGTTGACTTCTTTCTGAGCCGCTGGGAATATCACCCGTGTGCCACTAATGGTCATAGCTGCATACGTTGGGATGTTGCCAGCCATCAGCGACAACACTAAAATAATCGTTTTATAAAACATCGCGTTACCAAATAATAATAAGTTAAAGCTGTACGTCTGGTGATATAACAACTCGTTACCAATGAATCCTGTTGTAACCTTAGCAACAAGTTGTTATCACTACTTTGGTATGACGACCCAATTACAGTTGGGTCGCAAACCTATCAATCAACGAGTGATTAATTATAAGACAGTACGTATTGAACTTTAGCAGTCACGATACCAGGAGTGGTTTTAGCCGTTGCATAGTAACCACCGGCGTATGACAGAGTCGTGGTACCTTTAGGATCAGCACCAGTGCCTGGAGTCACATCAAATGCTGCACCAGTATCACCTACACGGATTTGTGAGCTAGTGCTATCCAGGTTATAAAGACGTACTTCAGCACCAGTTGCTCCACCAGTAGTGCTATTGGTCAGGTTACCGGTAGTTGGGTTGACACCGTCACTGTTGATTGCGTTGAAGTGAGCAGAAACTTTGGTCACAGCTGCTGGGCAATCCACGACAGAAATAGTGAAGTTTGTGGAACCCTCTTGATCACCAGATTTTGCCAGAACGCTAGTAGAAAGCGTTGGCAGAGTTACCAGCACATCTTCAGTACCCGTTTCAATCTGGCAAGTATCATCTTGCAACAAACCGTTGAAGGTAACAGTACCATTTGAGGCTGCAAAAGCAGTTGTTGAAGAAACAGCCAAAGCCAGTGCACATACAGCCAGATTTACTTTACGCATAACTTTCATCCTTTAGTTTACTTTCCAATTAAATTATTTAAATACAACACACATAGTTAACATCTGTATAAACAGATACGCCCTATTCTTTTTTGCCTTTCATTTTGACAAGAAACAGCAAATTCCTTTTTGAGATAAACTATCCAGCAGACAACGTTAAACTTGATGTCTTTTGTTATTTATCTTTTTCATTCTGCACAGAAATCGTAAATTTATTTTCAACTTTATCGACGAACACAATCTGATTAGGTATTGCGTCGTGGTCACGTAAAATAAATTTGCCAATTTCAGGTGTAATATTCTGTTCAATATAACGAATAAGCATACGGGCGCCGGTTTCTGCTACTGAGCAGCGGCTAACTACATCGTCAACGACCACATCACTGTATTGCAACGTCAGCTGATGCTGAGACTGCAAACGCTGGCCGATACGATCTAAATGTAATCGAACAATATGCTGCAACGCGCTCTGCTGGAGCGGCAAATAAGGGATCACAGTGACGCGACCCAAAAATGCGGCGGGGAATACTTTCAGCAATTCAGGTTGCAACGCACTTAATATTCCATCTTGATCGGGAGCAGTATCTGGATCAGCAAATAAATTACTTAATAATTCGCTACCCACATTGCTGGTTAACAGCAAAATAGTGTTCTTAAAATCAATAAACCGCCCTTCGCCATCTTCCATCTGGCCTTTATCAAATACCTGGAAGAACAGTTCATGGACATCTGAATGTGCTTTTTCAATTTCATCTAACAGCACAACACTATAAGGTTTACGCCGCACTGCCTCGGTTAATACACCACCTTCGCCGTATCCCACGTAGCCCGGAGGCGAACCTTTTAATGAGGAAACCGTGTGTGACTCTTGGTATTCGCTCATATTAATCGTGATAAGGTTTTGCTCACCACCATACATACTTTCCGCAATGGCCAACGCCGTTTCTGTTTTACCCACACCGGAAGGGCCAACCAACATAAAGACGCCCAGCGGTTTCCTTGGGTCTGCCATCCCCGCACGTGCAGTCATAATATTTTCGCTCAACTGGACTAACGCATGCGGCTGACCAATCACTCGCTCTTCGAGACGTTGCGGCAGCTCCATCACGGCACGAATGTCGTCTTTGAGCATTTGCCCTACTTGAATCCCGGTCCAATCCGCAACAATGTTAGCGATCACGGTTGCATTAACCTCAGCTTGCACCAATGGTTGCGCACTGCGAATAAGCAATAATTGCTCTTCCAGTTGCGCCAATTGCTGCTGATGCTGCTGGCGTTTTTCTTCATCAGGCGTGGGTTGCGACACCAGTTCATACAGCGCCGTTCGCGTAGTCGTAATGGCGGTGACCAATTCACGCTCTGCCTGCCAACGTTGTTCAAGTTTGTTTGCCGCTTCCGAGTGCTGAGCAATCGTGGCTTCTAACAGTGCTGCGCGATCGTCCTGCCCTTTGCCGAAATGTCGGGCTTTTTCCAGCGATGACAACTCGGTTTGCGCGGTTTCACTCTGGAAAGTCAATTGCTGCAATTCTGCCGGTTGTGAGAATTGTGCCACGGCAACACGTGCACAAGCGGTGTCAAGCAGGCTGATCGCTTTATCCGGTAACTGGCGCGCAGGAATATAACGATGCGATAATCGCACCGCAGCTTGCAAGGCTTCATCCATGATCCATACGCCGTGGTGTTTCTCTAACGCCGGAGTCAATCCACGCAGCATCGAAATGGCCGTATCTTCATCAGGTTCATCGACCTGAAGGACCTGGAAACGACGAGTTAGCGCCGGATCCTTTTCAATATGGCGTTTAAACTCACTCCAGGTCGTCGCGCCAATGGTGCGCAACTGACCGCGCGCCAGTGCTGGTTTGAGTAAATTAGCTGCATCACCGGTTCCTGCATTCCCCCCCGCACCGACCAGAGTGTGAACTTCATCTATAAACAAGATGACCGGCGTTGGTGAAGCCATTGCTTCGTCTAAAACATTCTTCAGGCGTGCTTCAAACTCGCCTTTCATGCTGGCACCCGCCGAAAGAGCCACAACATCCAGGGTTAGCAGACTCACCTGACTCAGTGCTGGAGGCATTTCACCCGCGACAATGGCCAGCGCCAGACCTTCAACTACGGCTGTTTTACCCACGCCAGCTTCACCGGTGAGCAACGGGTTGTTTTGTCGACGACGCAGTAGAATATCCACCATCGTACTGATTTCATGGTTGCGCCCCAGTACTGGGTCTATTTTGCCTTCACGAGCTAATGCAGTCAGATCCGTGGTGTACTGCGCCAATGTGGCGGTACTTTTGCCGTTAATAGCATTACTGGCTTCACCCGGTAATGCGCCGTCATACATTGGGCTACCATCGGTGGCCGCTTCATTGGTTTCCGGCGATGTCTGCGTAATAAAGTTAAAATCGCTGCTCAAATGCTCCAGTGGAATTTTTTCCATTTCTGGAGCAATAGCCAACAGTGCCCGGCGCAATTCCATATTGGTTAGCATTGCCAGTAACAAATGTCCGCTGCGAATACGGGTATCTAAACATTCCAGGCTGGCGTACACCCATGCCCGTTCGATGGCTAATTCGATATGGTATGAAAAATCTGAAATGCTGGTCGCTCCGACGGGCAAACGAGCAAGTGCTTGAGCCAGACCACGTTCAAAAGCATCTACGTCGACCGCAAAATAGCGAACAATATGTTTAAGGTCGTTATCTTCTTGATGCCAAAGTTGGTTCACCCAATGAATCAACTCGACATAAGGGTTGCCACGCAATTTACAAATTGTTGTGGCACTTTCAATACCTTTGAAAAGAGTGGCATCCAGTTTGCCGAAAAGATTTTTCCTTGTAATAGCCACGTTGTTTATCCTGGTCTTTTTAACTGTATTCACACCTGCATGTATTTATGTCTACATGTGTATATCAGCTTATATGTTTATGCGTATTTGCAGAGCATCGCGAGGTCATTATTATTACGCCACGAACTTTTGTGGGGCTAAGAGTAAAGGGGTAAAATAAAAAACGAAAGTATATTTATTCGATATTGTACATTTTAAGAATTTTGCTCAAACTAATATCAACAAACACATTGATATATTCAAAAACCAAAAACAGTCATTGTGGGATATTTCACTTTTGATAATACGAAAATTCCTACAAATAAGAAGGAAAGCGAGAAGAAGATGAAATAACGCCTGAACTAAATTAGGAATTCCGCCCATAACAAAGTCCTAAAGTCACATATCAATAACAATTTAACGCATTGTTTGTATTGAATATTCAAGAAAAAGCGCCTATGGAATAGTTATCGGGATTTTAAAGAGTATTGAGCCAAAAACCCTTGCGTGTAATAATTTACCTATTAAACAGGATTTAAATAATAGTTATTAGAAATTTTCATCCACATAATAAATACATTGGATGGAGATGAATTCTATTATTCCAACATGTAAATACAAAATTGATAAGACTGTTGTTTCGTTATCGCTGAATACGTTAAATCCGAATAAGTGAATATCAACAAAAACGATTCGACTGATTAGGCGAAATAAAGCTGACATAACAACTGAGGCAGTAAGTGGATCACAAATTTCTTGATTACTATAATAAAGAACTGACTTTTATGCGCGAAATGGCGCAGGAATTCGCAGATAAGCATCCTAAAATAGCGGGCCGCTTAGGCATGCACGGGATTGAAGTTGCCGATCCCTATGTCGAACGCCTGATCGAGTCTTTCTGCTTTCTCTCTGCCAGAACACAAATTAAGCTGGATGCCGAATTCCCTAAATTTACTCAGCGCTTGCTGGATATTGTCTATCCCAATTACAACTCCCCCACTCCTTCAATGGGAGTGATTCAACTTAAGCCAAACCTAAAAGAGGGTGATCTGACTCAGGGCTATAATGTCCCTCGTGGCAGTTCGTTTTTCACCCATATTGCCCCAGGTGAAACGACCCGCTGTGAATTTCGCAGTGGGCAAGATGTTGGGTTATGGCCGCTGGAGATAACAGAAGCGCGCCTAAGCTCCATTCCTCCCGATATGCCTAATCTGGAAAAGCACCGTATTGCCTATCATCGGCTCAAGGGTGCCTTGCGCATTAAGTTAAAACTGGTCGGCGACCTGCAATTTTCGCAGCTAGCAGGGTTGGACCGTCTGCCTATCTATATCAATGGCGACGAGAGGATCGTCTCTCACATCTTTGAACTTCTGCATGCCAGCCATGTTGCAACTATCATTCGTGCAGGGCACGGCGTGACAGCTGAAGATACCGTGATAAGCAATGACGCTCTTGCTTTTGAGGGGTTAAGCCCCGATCAAAGCCTGTTGCCACTGTCGTGGAATATTTTTCATGGCCATAACCTGATGCAGGAATACTTCACCTGCCGCCAGCGGTTCTATTTTTTCACACTGACTCAGCTGTCCAAAAGTCTGCGCAATAATCACACCAACGAAGCGGAGATTATTATCTTACTGGACCGGTTGCCACAGGAGCTGGTGAGTCATGTTGCTCCTTCTCGCTTCCTCTTGAATTGCACCCCGGTGATTAATCTATTCCAGAAGCGCATGGACAAGATTGAGATTAATCGTGCACTGAATGACTTTCACGTGGTGCCAGACCGAAGCCGACCGCTCGATTACGAAGTTTTCTCCATCACTAAAGTCTTTGGTCAACAAGCGGAAACCAGTAAAGAGGTGGTATTTAACCCACTCTACCAAACGCGCCATTGTGACAATGGTAATTTTGGTCGCTATTTTTCCATTACCCGTAAGCCCAGAACGAGTCAGAACAATAAGCGTAAATATGACACTCGTACGCCTTATGCCAGTACTGAGGTCTTCGTTTCGCTGGTTGATCAACAAGAAGCGCCCTACGGCGATAACCTGCGGTATTTATCCATTGAGGCGCAGGTAACTAACCGAGATCTGCCGCGATTGATTACCAGTAATGGCAATTTTGAATTAACCATGTCGGATTCAGCTCCAGTACACGGCGCGCACTTTGTATTTCAGCCCAGCCCCCCTCGAGCCCCTTTTGCGATAGATGAATCAGCCTGGCGATTAATCCGTCAGCTCAGTTTCAACTACTTGCCGCTATCCGATATGACTCATGCTAATGGGGGGGAGTCACTACGTAACATGCTACGTCTGTTTGTTAGCGCCTCAGATCTTGAATCGAATACACAAATCGATGCACTGGTTGGTTGCAAAAGCGAGCCGGTAATCAGACGACTGCCCGGTAACGGCTTACTGGTGTATGGTCGTGGGATCTGTTGCACCTTGACCGTTGATGAAGAAGGGTTCTCCGGCATCAGCCCCTATCTGTTTGGCTTGATCATGGAAAACTATTTGGCACGCCACGCCGCGATTAATGTGTTTACCGAGACTGAATTGCACTCGATGCAAAGAGGACGTGTCGGTCAGTGGAAAGCCCGTCCTGGTCGCCGGGGAGTGCTGTGATGCAACCCGACGACAGCATACAGCAGCAGAGCCAACTCAATCTGGATACCTGGTACCAGCAAGCTGAGCCCTGGAATGCCGGTTTTATCAGCATGATGCGGGCTAATGCGGCCCGAACTCCCGATATGCCCGCTCCCGCTAAAGCTATGCTGCCGAAACAGGAAACCTTCCGTATCGGGCAAAGTGCCAATATGGCGTTCTCACCACGTGAGATAGCCCATGTTGAAATGAAAGACGGGAAGATGGACCTACAGCTTTTTGGTCTGGGTATCTGGGGGCCGCACGGCGCGATGCCGTTGCAAATGACTGAACTGGCTTACACCCGTGCTGAGTTGCATGACCATACGCTGACCGACTTTGCCGATCTATTTCATCATCGGGCGCTATCACAGCTCTATCGTGCATGGTTTGTCTCTCAGGACACCGCTTCGCTTGACAGGCAACATGATGAGAAATTCTCTTTTTATATCGGCAGCCTGGCCGGTTTAGACCCAGCGGAGCTGACACATAGTGCGCTGCCGGTACATGCCCATCTGGCTTCATCCGCCCATCTTATTCGTGAAGCACGTAACCCCGAAGGCTTAGTCGGCGCATTGCAATACTACTTTGAAGTGCCGGTCAGCATGGTCGAATACGCCCAACAGTGGATCTTTCTGGATAAAAGTGACCAGACGCAATTGGGCGATGGTGCCTCGGCGATGCTGTTAGGTGACGGTGCCATTCTGGGCGACACCGTTTTAGACCGACAGCATAAATTCGAGCTGATACTTGGGCCGCTCAGCCTGCAACAGTATTTGCGTTTCAGCCCATCAGGACAGGATTTACCGGTATTACGTGAATGGGTGCGTAACTTTGTCGGATTTGAATATGCCTGGGAAGTGCAGTTGCTATTAACGGCCGCTGAGGTTCCAACCGCCACGTTGGAGGGCACTAGCCAGTTGGGATACACCAGTTGGTTAGCCCGAGAGGATGTCTCAGCCAACGTACGTGGAATGAGTTTTGAACCCGAAATGCACCGTTATTAACCCATCAGCATCACGGCTAAGTCCGAGTGTGAAAAATTAGACGACGTCCACCCATGGCGTTAAAAGGAAGAAACATGAGTGTACCAAGTATCGCTGATAGCACCGGTTATTATCACCGCCTGATGCAGCCTATTCCGGGTGATCATCCTTGCGGCCCAAGTTTGGAATATGACTCAGCATTTCTGATGCTGCAAACAAAACTGCAACCCAAGTTGACCGCCGAGTACGGCAATTTTGTTGAAGTTGCTGAGCCTACCAACTGGACCGATACCGAGCGAAAATGCCTTGAGCTACTAGGTAAAGCCCGTGACATTCGGTTACTGATTATTCTGATGCGCTGTCGAATGCGTCAAATTGGCGTAAGTGCGGTGCAGGAAGGGCTGGAAGCCCTACTGTGGTGTCTGAGTGCCTGGCCGGATGATCTACATCCACAGTTACTTGATGAAGGCGAATTTGAACCTTTCATGCGGGCCAATGCTTTTGCAGAATTAGACGATATCGATGGTTTTATTGCTGATTTTCGCAACCAACCCCTGCCCAAAGCCGCAGGAATGCAAATATCAGTCAAAGAGCTTGAGAAAGCGCATTCGTTCCCGCGCGAAGAAGGTGCACTGGAAGAAGCGACTATGGAAGCCATTGAGCATGATTGGCAGGCCCGTTCCGATAGCGCGATCCTCTCATTGCAAAAAGCTTATGCATTGCTGTTGGAATTAACCGCACGTCTTAGCCATTCTCTCGGTGATGTCACCCCTGACTTCGTCAGATTGACCGCGGTGTTACGCCACTTTGGTGGAAGCAATATGGCCGATATTGCGCCTATCGCAGCCTTTGAAACACCTGAATATATTACGGCGACCGAGGCCACTGAAGTCTATACAACGGCCCCGGAATGGCAGCCTGAGGAAATAGTCACCGCAGCCAGTGTACCCACTGATACTGCGACTCCCACTTATCGGCCTGCGCCACACATGCCACCATTACAACAGCCACCGCCTATAGCCGTTGTGGCACAAGTTCCCATCGCGCCAAAAGGAATTCAAAATCGCGCGGACGCGTTATCCCGACTCATTGAAGTACGCCAATGGTTTGCGACTACCGAGCCTAGCAGTCCGGTGATCGCACTATTGTCATTTTCAGAGAAAACCATTGGCAAAAGCTTTGGTGAATTACTGCAAATCATTCCACCAGAACTGATTTCTAAACTTGATGCAGGACAGGAGTAGTTAGCCATGACAAGGACGCTTTTTATATTGGCATTCGGCGCGGTTATCGCGGGGCAAGCACACGCCATCTGTACCATTGATACAGAAAGCAAAGACGGCGGAACTCTGCCATCAACCATGAATATACCTGGATTAACGATCACTGTTGATGCAGATGCCCCCGCCGATACCACCAAGTTTATTGCCGAGGCGGATTCAGCAACGCAAGGGACCAGAGTGACTTATGTCGATTGCGCCATTGGTAACCCTTATGGCAAAAATGTCGGCATCTTGTTGGGGGCAGATTTGGGTAAGGGATTATTTGCCACCAATATCGAGGGTATCGCCATTAAGCCTATGTGGAGTAATGGTGCTGCCTTTGGTACGTTCAATACTAACGGGGGAATGACATTTACCACTGAAATTGGCCGTTGGACTTATCCCCCTAACTCCTATTTTAGAATTGAGTTATATAAAACCAAGGAGACACTCTCCTTAACTAATACTTCGGGTCAGTTGGTGTTGCCGGCTGGCACTGCGGCCTACAACTGGGTGAACAGCAACAGTGAAACCAATTACGCACAAAAACTGGTTATTGGCCAAATCACTATTATTAGCACCCCATCCTGTACTTTTGACGGTACAAAAATTGTCGATTTTGGCCTGGTAACCTCAGGCACCTTGAATAACGGAGTCGAGCGCAATCTGGATTTTGATATCACCTGTAAAACTGATTATGGGCAATATTCAGCCACCGCTGCCATTACCACACAAACCCCGACTGCCGATGGGAATTATATCAAGGTTAAAGACAAGGATGGTCAGGATGATCGGATGCGCATAAAAATCAGCGACAGTAGCGGGAAATTACTGGCACCCAATGGCAATGATAAGGAGCAAAAGCTCAATATCGCCAGTGCGACACCGGCTGAATTTAAGTGGAAAGCCACTCTTGAACCGGTATCCGCCACAGCTAAACCCGCTAACGGCACCTTTAGCGCCGCCGCAGAAATTATTTTGCAAGTTAATTAACCCATTACGGCAACACTGTTAATTTACACGGATTATATATGCAGTCTGTATCTTCTATTTTTGTGAGCATTGCGAGCTATCGGGATTCAGAATTGATCCCGACGCTACATGACATGATAAATACAGCTAAAAGTCCCGAAAATCTCAATATTGCGGTTTTCTGGCAAGATGAGAATGACATCAATACTTTCATTAATCAGGGAATGCGGCTGATAGAAAGTCAAACCCATCTTGGCTATCCATTGCATCAATTGGAATATAACCAGGCGCATATATGGGTTTTAGCTGTGCATTATTATGAGAGCAAAGGGGCTTGTTGGGCCAGGCATATGGCCGAAGGGCTCTTTCAGGATGAAACCTATTTCTTGCAAATAGATTCCCATTGCCGATTTATTCAACACTGGGATCATGAAATGGTCACAATGTTAAATAGCCTGCGAGACAAAAGCCCTAAGCCAATATTATCCGCTTATCCCCCAGGTTATGAGCCCGGTGAGAATGAAAACAGAAAAGATTATGTCAGTCGGCTGATTTTTAATACTTTTACCCCTGAAGGCATGGTGCAAATGATGTCCACGCCTTTTACCGAAAATGCACCTGTGCGCTGCGGGTATTTAGCCGCTGGATTCATATTCACCGATGGCTGTTTTGTCCGTGAAGTCGCCAACGATCCCGACATTTTCTTTCTGGGGGAAGAAATTGCCATGGCTGCCCGCGCATTTACTCATGGCTACGATTGTTACGCTCCGCACAAAATTCTGCTGTGGCATTTCTATACTCGCAGCAAGCACAGCAAAGTTTGGTCCGATCACAATAATGAGGCCAAGAAATCTGGCGCGGTGGAACTGGCCTGGTGGGAGCGTGACAAAATAGCTAAAAGCCGGGTCCGTACTCTTCTGGGCACTGAACAAAGCAACGCAGAACTTGGTTGCTATGCATTGGGTTCACAACGCAGCTTACAAGAATTCGAATATCGCCTCGGGGTTAATTTTAGCAAGCGAGCTGTGCATCCGGATGTCGTCGGTACCCACAAAGTGAGCTATTTCACTGATCTCCCAACCGCCCACGAGCAGTGGTTAGAATCCTTAATTCTGGTCAATAAAAAAACGCTAAAAATAGAAAAGCATGAAGCCGATTTCACCCGTGAAGATGTGGAATGGTGGCACATCGGTGTTTATAACGCGCAAAACGCTCAAGTTATGGCTGAACATGTTGATATCAGCAATATGAAGAAAATCATTACCAAAACCGATGACTCAATCTTTGAGTTAAAACTGGCCTTTAATACCGAAACGGATTCAAACCCACGCTCTGTCAGAATATGTCCTTATATTCGCTTGCAGGGTTGGGGTGATGTTGTGGAGAAACCCTGGTGAAAAGCGAAGACATTTTCAAACAGATTTTAAGCATCGACACCTTATTATCTTTTAATGGCATTATTCCGTCGTTATCCGGCTTCCAGCGAAAACTGATTGCGCAAATCGAGGAATTTTGCCTCACACTGAAATCAGAACAACATCCTCCCATCGAAGTCGACAGGTTATGTCATCTGCTTTGCCACTATTTGGATAAACGCACTGAAAATACAATTAAAGATAAGGGGTTAAGTTGGGATAGCTATTTATTATTAGACTATTTCTATGGCTACAGTACGCCTGCTCCTGCTGATAATGTCAGCCTGGAAGCGTTATTAAATAGCGATGATGCAGTCATCTGCCAATATGCGCTAAAAATACTTGTCCTCTCGCGTAATTTGCCCACCCGTGATGTGAAATCGCAGCAATTATTTGCGCAGTATGGTCATAAGTTATTACCTCCTAATCTGGTTATGGATAACGATGATCTTCACATGGAGCCAGAGCAGGAGGAAACAGGCCACAATGAGGAACTTCTCGAAATAGAACCCGCATCTGAGCCACGTCGAATTTGGCGATCGTTAGGCTTACCTCTCTTTACCGCTCTACTATCGCTCGGTGCGTTTTGGTTTTGGTGCTCTCGTTATTTAGGTGATCTGTCTTAAATGTTTAAGCTCAAATTAAATAAGTCGCTATTACTGCTCTGGTTGGCAACCTGTGGCGTATTGATAGCAAGTCTGGCTTTGTACGAAAATACGTTATGGAATAATGCTATTTTTATTACTTTCCTCGCCCTATTGGTGCTCACAGTATGGCAACATTACACCCTTAAACCAGAATCATCTCCGCCAGAACCACAACAACCCCCTCAACCGGTGGTTGCAGAAACTGCGCATCAGGGGAATACCGTCATTTTGATTCTTGGCCCCTATGCCGCCAAATGGTTTAGTCATCCGGGAGCTGCCGATAATACGCGTTTTTCCAGTCAGGCCATTTGGATCTTAATCCCCGATCCGGAATCATTGCAAAAAAGGCTCAAACATATAGCGACACATCACCCATCTGCGCAAGTATCGGCTTTTTTCCCATTCTTGCCTGATGTGTATGAAAATACATCAATTATCATTTCACAACTAACAAAATGGCAGAACAGTTTTTCGACCTTATCCCTGCAAACTCCCCTCACCTGCGTGTTTGCTATCTATATTCAGTTAAGTGAGGAACGTCTTAGCCATAATCCTGATAATGCGTATTGGACTGGAAATATTAATCTCGCCAATAAAAAAGAGATCGATATTACTGCTGCTTTCCAAGCATTGAGCCAAAAACTTGAGTCGCAAGATACTAGCAGTACGGCGTTCTCATCCCAGCGTCACGCAATTGCACATAATCTGTTTATTTGGTTAAACGAATCTGGCGTGACAAATAGCTTAAAAAATCTCTTTTCCCACACATCATTACAGCTGACTGATGTGATTTTGTCCGATAACGGAAAAGGGTTTATCAAACATGGTGCCTGGTCAGTATGGCTGGAAAAAACATTGGGAATTTTACCTGGTTTGGCCTCATCCCTATCACGACCACCTTTCCCGGAAGTGATTAATTGGCGAAAACCACAGATAGCCCCAGTGGTCAAATCGACTGTTATTGAAACCCCAACACCACCGAGATGGTTATGGAGTTTGGGTTTTGCCACCGTGCTATTAGCAGTACACATGGCCTATTCTTTATCACAAGAAAAAACTCGCCATGACCAATTTAACCAACAGATGGCAACTTTGGGCAATATGAGCGATATATCCATGCAACATATTACAGATAATATTGCGAAGTTAACTGACAAGGCCAGAACATACTCTAACTGCTTGAATATAATAAATATTACACGTTGGGGGCTATCTCAATGTGCACCGTTATTAAATAAAATAAATCACCAAATTGAAAGTTATCAAGATATCCCTGCGTTTAGCTCTACCCAAATGGCCCCAATGTTTGATTCAAATAGCATAAAACTGAAGCCCAATGCGCAAACAAACGAAACTTTGGCATCCTTGTTACTTCTGGTAGAGCAGCATCAAGGCAGAAAAGTTCTCATTATCGGTCATTCGGATAATACCGGCAGTGCTTCATTCAATATGACAATTTCCGAACAACGCGCAGTTGTAGTACGGGACTGGCTAATCAAAAACAGCGCACTTGCAAAAGAAGATTTCATTATCCGAGGAATGGGAGCATTAGAACCGGTCGCATCAAATGACACACCAGCAGGACAAGATCAAAATCGGCGCGTTGAAGTGCTGTTATTACCAATACATAACAAAAATGCGGGAGCTTAAAATCCAATGAATGCTAATTCTTCTACTTATTCTATTTTTGAGGGCACCTTTCTGACAACGGCCCCGGTTCTGGATCAGTCAGTGAATATCTTAATGTTCAGAGATCCTGATAACCACGAATATACCATTATCATTAACCGTGCTTTATTAGATGAAGAACAAACACCGGAAGATTTCTGTGAAAAAGAGATGGAAGCATTACGCAATAAATTACCTGGATTTCAAATTGAGGGAAAATTACTCAAACATGAGCTTGGCCCAGCGAAACTGCCCGTAGTACAAGTGGCAAACAATTTCTTGCAAGATGGGGAAATTACTCGCCAAGTACAATCTATCGTATTACTGCCGCATCATGCCATCTCAAATCCAGCTAATCGTGTCGTACTGATTTTCACTTTGACGACTGCCGGAGGTGAATTTACTGAACATCAACGCAAGCATTACGTACAAATTATTAATAGCTTCAATCCAAAAGTTGTATCAGCTCGTTAATATCAGCCAAAAACCACTTCACGCTATATTGTCTAATATAGCGTGAAGTGATAATTTTACCAAATGGAGGAGTTAAGGCAGTTTACCGAAAAAACAGTATGTGATATATCGTTTCGGGCAATACATTGCAAATCAGATACAAATGAAAACGGCTTCTTTGTTGCTATAGTTTTTCATATGTGATGCATAATTATAAAACTCTACGCGATTTAACACCCCCAGTTTTCTTATCGCATTTCTCCGATGGGTTAATACTGTTTTTTCAGAACGTTCAAGTATATTTGAAATATCTGTAATTGTATAACCTTGCCCAGTTAATTCTACCACTCGACTTTCAGTGATAGAAAGCTGGATATAATTCTTAAGCCCTAACCGTCTAAATATATCGCTGTTCATCATATTGCAGTGACTAAGGCGTGCAATAGCCAAAATTTTCTTGATTTTAGAGATAATGTCATAGATATCGAGCTGACTGCTATTAAAAGGAATGTTGACTGTCATCATCGGAGTATGACCACTACTGGTGCACTTCGCGATAAACCCACTTTCTTGGTATATATTGACGATCACCATAAAATCTTTAAATATCACATTGGCCAGGTGTATCGATTTTTTTTCATGCGGATTAAGGAATAAATAATCCTCAACGCCATCTTTATTAAAAACCTTCTGGAGTAGAGAATGCAAACCTAACTCATAGAAAGCATTTTGGGTTGTAATCGCTACACTTAACATTTTAAATGTCCTTTATTTTTACTCACTATCCTTAGTCAGGATGGGCTGAACAAATTTTGAATAGAAATGCTGATGACAAATAGTCATCAGCAGAATTTTATCTTTGCGATTGTCACTCTTTCACTGAGAAGCTCAGTAATGTGATAAGTGAAAAGTTAAAACCCGAGAGATAGAACTAACTTTACTCAAACTTCGATGATTGAGGGAAGTACATATATCTGAAGGAAATTCTAAATTTAAAATATTTATTTCATCTATCAACATAAACCTCTCAACTATGAACAATGTAGATTATCAAATATGACCTCGATCATTGAAAATTCAATATGGCAATTAAACAACACTAAGAAGTAAAAGTATATGGGAATACCGCCACCAACATTGTCGGATTTTTCTTACACACATTGTAAAAATTCTTTGTCATAAAAGGGACATTGCGCTTGCCACCATATACAGTTATTGGCTCATACGCTTTGACCGTCTTTTTATATTCCCTTTTGTGACAGCAGATTACCTTGATTTAAAGCCAAGACGGATATTCTTGATAACATCAAAGTACATGAATATTCTTTCAAATTTATTGATGTTAATAGCCATATCAACAACATGGTCAACCAAAAATAATTTTTTATGAGTCTGGCACAGAAATAAAATAAACCCATACATTCTCTATGGATGTTATGCCGCTTGCCAGTATATCTTGTCAGCTCACTCGAAAGATAATCGTTTTGATAGCTTAGAAATAAAAAATCGATCGGTGATACCAATCAAATTATTTATACAATATGAATCCGAGGAGGAGGGTCGCCCCTCCCCCAGCCAGATTAACGTTACGATAACAAGAAAATATCTACATAAGCCTGAAGGGTTAAACAGAATAGACACTATCATCAATGCGATAACTGGCGTTCTTTCATCTCCGTAGCGACATGTTTATATTGAAAAACAAAGACAAAAATAACCAGCAAAATAAGTGTGTAAGCAGCAAATGAAAGCCAAATACTATTCCAGTCTTTGACGCCGTCCGCAGTAAAATAATCAACAACATGCCCACTGGCAATAGCACCAACGTATGCGCCGACACCGTTAACCATAGTCATGAACAGCCCTTGAGCACTGCCCCTAATATTATGACTTACCTCTTTTTCGACATAAATTGCACCAGAAATATTAAAGAAATCAAAGGCACAGCCATAAACAACCATTGATAGTAGCAACAGAACAATACCGCTTGCCGATGGATCGCCATAGGCGAATAGCGCGAAGCGTAAAGTCCAGGCGACCATACTGATCATCATGACGCGCTTAATACCAAAGCGAGACAAGAAGAATGGAATAGTTAGGATGAAAAAGACTTCGGCAATTTGCGCCATCGATAATAATATCGATGGATATTGGACCACCAGGCTATCTTGATAAAGGGGGTTTTTGGCAAAATCATGCAGGAATGGACTGCTAAAAGTGTGGCTGATTTGCAATGAAGCGCCTAGTAACATGGCAAATAAGAAAAAAATAGCCATCTTCTTTTGCTTGAACAATACAAATGCATCAAGGCCTAACAGATTAACCCACGAACGGTCTTTTTTAACATTTGAAGTCGGGCAGCTTGGCAGTGAACAGGCATATATAGCTAATAGCAACGCAGCACCTGAAGCAATATAAAGCTGAACATTACTCAGTTCGAATCCCGATAAACTAATGGCCCACATAGCAAAAATAAAACCGATAGTGCCAAAAACACGTACTGGGGGGAAATCTTTAACCGTATCCAGCCCTGCTTTCTCCAGACAAACATAGGAAATAGTATTGGATAGCGCAATCGTCGGCATATAGACCATGGCATTAAATAACATGACAAAAAACATTAAATTAGGGTCTGAAACATTAGCAGCGATTAATAATGCAACAGCACCTAATAGGTGGCAGCAGGCATAGAGGATATTAGCTTTCACCCAGCGATCAGCAATAATGCCCACAATGCTGGGCATTAGAATGCAGGCAATGCCTTTCGCTCCATAGACCAAACCCACCTGCGCGCCGGTAAAGTTCAATGTATTCATCATGTAAGCACCCAGGGTGACCAGCCAGGCACCCCAGATAAAGAATTGGAGGAAAAACATAATTTTAAGCCGTTTTTTTATTATCATTTTTATTCTCCGTGATACGAATGCGTCGAGGGAATATTATGCTTATTGAGTCTGTAGGGGTGTTCCCTCTTTATTGATATCCCCTAATTTACCGTGGTAAATATCGTGGTAAATAGGGGACTAAATAGCGTTTTTATACTATTTTTGACGATCAGATTTTCGCTTTACTTTTCAGGAAAGCTTCAATTAGTTTAGTAAAATTAACTGATGCCAATTTGGCGCATTTTAATGTTTGTTCGTGTGACAGAACCACGTCAGACAGGCCTTCCGCCAGATTTGTAATGGCCGTGAGTGCAATGACTTTTAAACCGCAATGTGTCGCAGAAAGCACTTCAGGTACCACTGACATACCGACGACATCACCACCGATGATTTGCATCATGCGAATTTCAGCAGGCGTTTCAAAACACGGCCCCGGATATGAAACAAACACGCCTTCTGTCAGTGGAATATCAAGCTGCTGGGCAATATTCGCCATATCGGCACGCAACGCTTTATCATAAGCATTTGCCAGGCTAAAGAAACGTGGACCAAAACGCTCATCATTAGGCCCAACCAACGGCGTTCCCGGCATGGTATTAATATGATCTTTAAGCATCACCACTGAACCTGGTAATACTTCTGGTCGTAATGAACCGGCGGCGTTAGTACAGAATAAGAACTCGCATCCCATCAGTTTAAATGTGCGAACCGGATTGGTCATAATGCTCATGCCTTTGCCTTCATAGAAATGGCCTCGGCCTTTCATGCACATGACAGGAACACCAAATAGATCACCTAACACCAATTCACCGGCATGACCGTGAACTGAACTGACAGGGAAACCGGGAATATCGGCGTAGCTAATGGTGGTGTCGTTAGTAATTTGTTCTACCAAACCACCCAAGCCTGAACCTAAAATAAATGCTATCTGAGGTTTAAATCCAGGTTTTATTTTCTGAATAACCTCAACGGCCTGAAATGGTAATTCACTAAAATCGATATTAATATTTGAATTTGCGGTTGTCATAATATAACCCCTTAGTTATTTTAATTTTTATCCAATAAACTGGTTATTAAATAAACCAGCAAGCGAATAAATAGGGAGAGAGATAGGTAATCTTCCCCATCATATGTAGTGGGTTATGACACAACCAATACTAAAATCCTGCTTATCCATACTGAAATGGTAATGGTTCGAGGTGTGTTTCCACGCAATTATCGTCGATCACCAGAGGATAATAGGCAAACACATGACCACAAGAATAGTTAAAGCGCATCTGCAAATGTTGGGGTTTACCGTCCTTCTTGGCGGTTCATTTATCGCCAGCGCCACCATTAGCAACTCATTGCCGCCAATGGTTATCACGTGGTTAAGGTACAGTATTGCCAGTCTGCTGTTCATTATCTTGCTGATAAGCCAGGGTTTACTCAAACTACCCAGTTATCGGGATTTAGGCCGCTACATCTTGATTAGTCTGCCACCACTGCTCTATTTCGGTTGCATGATTTTTTCACTGCAAACCACCAGTGCACTAAATTCAAGTGCGTTATACACCACTGTACCCTTATTAAGCATGATAATGAGCATGGTATTACTCAACACTAAATCAACATGGCCGGTGATAGTGGCGCTATTAATGGGTATTTTGGGCGCTTTATTAATTATTTTTAAAGGTAACATCGCTCAACTTTTACAATTATCACTAATACCGTCTGATTATTTGTTCCTCTTTGGCTGTTTAGGTATGGCTCTAAATCCTATTGTGGTGAAGAAACTACATCGGGGTGAGCAAGCACTGGTTTTAACCGGTTGGAGTTTAATTTGTGCAACTTTGTTGCTAACAGCGGTGGTCGCCTATCAGTTACCCGATATTGCATGGCGTAATATTAGTCTTATTACCTGGAGTGGCGTTTTATATCTTGCCACTTTTGCTACGGCGTTAAGTTTCTTCCTATTCCAAAAAGCCTGTATTGTGTTGTCGCCAGCCAAAGTCTCAGGTTACGTTTACCTGATCCCACTGTCGGTTATTGCCACTAATATGATACTCGGCCAGCCAATAAACTGGGCAGAGATCGCCTCAGGGGCAGCTATCGTAGTGATTGCGATGGGTATTTTGATCAAAGCTAACTGATAAGCTCAGTTGCCTGTCATCAAAATAATTCGAGCAGCCGATCCAGCGCCTGAGTGTTGCTGCCGGGGTGGTAAACGGCAAATAGATCAGCAGAGAGATGTTCTTTTAGTGGAATGAATTTAATATTTGGCCAAGGAATTTCCTGCATGCTTTCGGGTACCAGAGCAATCCCCATATTGCTGTTTACAAACGCCAGTTGGGTTTGTGGTTCATCAAATTGATAAATAGTCAGCGGCTTACAGCCTGCATTGAGGCAGCTATTATATAAATTCTTTGAATAGCCAGAATGGGTAAAAGTGAGGAATATCAGATTCTGGCCGGAGAGATCTTTTAAAGTGAGTATCTCTTTATCCGCCAATACACTCTCATAGGATACAGCCACCGCGACCCGCTGTTTTTCAACCCGTTGATAAGTCAGCGCCGGATTTTGCTCCAGATCAGCACAGCGCCAGAAGCCAATATCAAGCTTCTTACTTAATAGCGCTTCATATTGTTTGCTCGGTGGAAACTCATGCAATGACCAAGTGGTATTCGGGTTAAGCATTTTAAAATGTTTGAATTTCTCTAATAACTGATGCCAAAGTGCTGAACCAATTATGCCAATATTGAGGTGACTTTGTTCATGTCGAGCAATATAAGAGACGCGGCTTAATGAGTTTTCGATATTCTCAAATACTTCCTTCATTTCAGCCCGCATCATTTCACCCGCCAAAGTTAACACCACGTTGCGGCTGTCTCGTATAAACAACGGGAAGCCCAAAGCATCTTCTAACTCTTTAATTTGCAAGCTTAATGGGGGTTGAGATATATGCAGGCGTTCCGCTGCTTTGCCAAAGTGCAATTCTTCTGAAACGGCTAAAAAATAACGGATCATTTTCAAATTAATACGGCCGGAAAAAAGAAGCTTCTGCATTCACTCTATCCAATTATTTTACTGCTTAACCTGAATTATGTTTTTGATAATAACATCATCTGATCATCCCATGACGACAAGTTATTGTATAAATACCGAACCCGATAACCTGGGTAACCTGATCCGGTATCAACTGGAAATTTAATTCACACAACCAGGCAACTCAATATTGCTTTCGGCCAATGATCCCATATTGTTATACATCGCACAGGCCGCATCCACTAAGTGCATGGCTAACGCCGCACCACTGCCCTCGCCTAACCGCATGCCCATTTGCAAATAGGGTTCCAGCTGCATATGGTTCAGTGCGATAACCGCGCCTTTTTCTGCTGATAGATGAGATGGAATCAGGTAATCACGTACCTTGGGTTCGATACGGCAAGCGGCCAACGCAGAAGCATAGGAGAGAAAACCATCCAACACCACAGGCAAGCCCGCAGCGGCAGCGCCTAACATCACTCCGGCCATACCCACCAGATCAAAACCACCGACTTTCGCCAGCACATCAATGCCATCACTGGCATCTGGCTGATTGGTTTCAATTGCGCGCCGTACTACGGCCACTTTGTGATGTAATTGCTCGCTGGGGAAATTAGCCCCGATCCCCACTGTCAACTCAGGATCGCTGTCGGTAAATACACTGACCATCGCCGCTGCGGGGGTGGTATTCGCCATCCCCAACTCACCCACGCCAAACACTTTCACGCCGCCCGCAGCCTGTTGTAGTGTCAGTGTCGCACTGGCAATCAGTAAATCTTCGGCTTGTTGACGAGTCATGGCCGCACCGCAGGCAATATTGCCGCAGCCGCGCGCCACTTTCATGTCAATCACGCCGGGCAGTGTATCGCTGTCGATACCCACATCCACTATCTTGACTTCAGCACCGGCATTGGCCGCCAATACACAAACACCGGTCACACCCTTGACCATATTCAGTGCTTGTACCATAGTCACAACACGAGGTGAGACAGCCACGCCTTCATCGTAAACACCGTGGTCAGCCGCCATCACAATGATTTGTTTGCGATCAACCTGATGGCCATATAAACCGCGCATTCCCGCCAATTGGATCGCCAATTGCTCCAAACGCCCCAAACTGCCCTGTGGTTTTAGCAAACCATCCAGCCGTGTTTTAGCTCGGGCCATCGCTTTGCTATCCAGTGGAGCAATGGTGCGCAGAATTGATGAAAGTGTTTGCATCTATTTAACCTCGTGGTGCAGGCTGCCAGGCAGCCCGGCTGTTGAACGCACGCAACGTGACAAACCCATCATGGATCTCCAACACGCTGTATGCCCCCTGCTCAAAATGAAAATGCCACATGGCGGCGGCTGGCATCGCCAGTAAACGCGCCAGCATCAGGCTTAATACTCCCTGATGGGCAACCAGCAGTTGATTGTTATCGTGATTGTTTGTTTGGTGACGACTTGCTTGGTGACGATTTGTTTGGTGGCTGTTGGTTGAAAGCAGTGACTGAACGACGCTTTCGACTCGGTCTGAAAACTGTATAAAAGACTCCCCGCCAGTAGGGCTGGCCTGTTGCCAGTCTGCCACCCATGCTGCCCATGCATCAGGGTCTTCACGCTGTAAATCATGGTGATGGCGCATTTCCCACTCACCAAAATTCATTTCATTTAATTGGTCATTAATGCCCGCATTTAGGGGATGACCCGCCAGCACGATATCGGCAGTATGCCGCGCACGTAGCAACTGGCTACTGACACCATCAGCAAACGCCACATCCGCCAGCCAACCGGCAACATCACCGGCCTGCTCGACGCCGAGTGGCGTTAACGCCAAGTCGGTCAAGCCGCAAAAAACACCGCGCAAATTGGCTTCGGTTTGCCCATGGCGCACCAGAAAAAGTCGCATAGAATGGCTCATCAAAAGTGTTCGAAAACAGATCGTGTTACAGCAACGCCAGTAGGAATACCAACTCACCCACTTCGGCTGCCGCGCCCAGCGTGTCACCGGTTTGTCCGCCCAGACGGCGGCGCAGGTAGGTTGCCAATAACAACACCAGCGCCATGCTAATCACCAACGCCAACAGCGCCGCGCTTTGACCCAGTAATAGGGTTAATATCGCACCACCGGCCAAGGTGACAAGCGTTTGTTTCCCTGTCACTTTACCGATGTAAATGTTGCCTAATCCATTACCTTCGCGCGCATAGCGTTGGCGATACATCAACAGCACAATTACCGTGCGCCCGGCCACTGAGGCGGCGGTGAGCATCAGTAGCATCGGTGCACCACGCAGCGCTAACTCACTGACCACCAGCACTTTCGCCACCACGATAAATATCAGCGCCAAACCACCGTTGGTACCGAGGCGGCTGTCGCGCATGATTTCCAGCATTTGCTCGCGCTTGCGGGCAGAAAACACCCCATCACAGGTATCTGCCAGCCCGTCGAGATGAAAAGCACCAGTAACCAGTGCCAACGCCAGGACATATCCCAACGCCGCCAATGGCACACCGCACCACGGAGCCAGCAGAGTGAAAACCACCCCACCGATCACCCCAACAATCAGGCCGATAAACGGAAAACCGATAATACCGCGCTCGTAGTTATCCAGCGCCAGCCCTTGCGTCCAGCGCTCTGGCACCGGAATGCGGGTCATAAACTGCAATGTTGCGAGAAATAGACGCAGGCTCATTTAATCTTAACCTCAATACCCGAAATCACTAAAAACACCTCATCAGCCGCCGCTGCCAATCGCTGATTGACTCGCCCGGCAATATCACGAAAATGCCGCGCCAGGCGATTTTCCGGTACGATCCCCATGCCCAGCTCGTTGGTCACCAGATAAATAGGCGCACTACTGCGAGCACAAGCCGCCAACAACTCAGTAATTTGCTGCGAAATACCCGCTTCAAGCGCGGTAAAATCCATCTGTTCCGGTGGCGTATCCCCCGCCAGTTCAAACAGCAAATTGGTAATCAGTGTGGTAATGCATTCCAACATAACGGCTTCGCCTGGTTCGACGTGCTTTTCCAGCACCACTCCGAGATCACGATAGCCTTCCCAGGTACGCCAATGCGCCGGGCGGCTGACACGGTGTAAAGCAACCCGCTCTGCCATTTCCGCATCTGTTACCACTGAGGTCGCAATGTAAAATACCCGTTCGGCAGCTTGTACCGCCAAACGTTCGGCCAATGAACTCTTGCCACTGCGCGCCCCTCCGGTAATCAAAATCACTGTGCGCGCTCCTGTTGATGCTGTTTCATTAGTTTGAAAATCCTATCAATATCAATATGCTCACGCATCTGTGCTGCCAGAATATCGAACTGTTGCTGTTTATGTTCAGCATAATTCACTGTCACGCCATCAAAAGCAGCCAGCCCTTTGCGTTGACGCAGGCTATCTAATAGCGCGCGGGTAAAGTGGTGGCTGTCAAATAGCCCGTGGATATAGCTGCCCAATACGCTACCATCGCCATTCACCGCGCCATCCACCCACTGCTCGGCTTGTCCGTTACGTAAAGTTAGCTGTGCAAAAGGTATGGCATCACTGCCCAGATGGGAGACACCCATATGGATTTCATAACCTTCCAGCGGGTGATCACCACAGTTTTTCAATATGCCTGGCAGGCCAATCTGACAATAACCGCTAACGCGCGTGGTGACTTTATCTGGCGCGAACTCGGTTTCCACATCCAGCAACCCCAAGCCATCCATCTGTTCAAGGCCCGACTCCACGCCATCAATAATGCGTTTTCCCAGCATTTGATAACCACCGCAAATGCCTATCACCGGTACATTACGCTGATGTAGCTTCAGTAACGCTGCCGCCAACCCGCAGTGGTGCAGCCATTGCAAATCACCCAGCGTATTCTTGCTGCCCGGCAAAATAATCAAATCCGGCTGGCCCAACTCCGACAACTGCGATACATAGCGCAGGCGCACATCCGGTTGCGCGGCCAGCGCATTAAAATCAGTAAAGTTAGCGATATGAGGCAAGCGGATCACCGCAATATCCAGTGCCTTTTCTGCCGTATCCTGATATTTGCCATTTTGCAGAGCGACACCATCTTCATCTTCTAAATCTATATCCAGCCACGGCATCACCCCCAGTACGGGGACATGGGTCAGGGCTTCAATCTGTTCCAGGCCTGGGGTCAGCAGTGCGATATGGCCACGAAATTTATTGATTATCACCCCTTTGACGCGGGCTTTTTCATGGGGATGCAGCAGCGCCAGAGTGCCATAGATAGAGGCAAACACGCCGCCTCTGTCAATGTCCGCCACCAGTAATACCGGCGCGTCTGCCATTTCAGCCATACCCATATTGACGATATCGCGGTCACGCAGATTAATTTCCGCCGGGCTGCCTGCACCTTCCAGCACCATGACGTCATATTCGCGTGCCAAACTGTGGTAAACCTCGCTGATTTGCTGCTGCAATTGCGGTTTGTACTGATGGTATTCCACCGCATCCATATTGCAGGCAACTTTGCCCATTAAAACCACCTGCGCCTTACGGTCACTGGTGGGTTTGAGCAGTACTGGATTCATGCGAACATCTGGGGCAATGCCGGCCGCTTCGGCCTGAAAAATCTGCGCCCGCCCCATCTCTTCCCCCTGCGGGGTAATGCCCGAATTGAGTGCCATATTCTGCGATTTAAACGGTGCACAGCGATAGCCATCTTGCATAAAGATGCGGCACAGCCCGGCCACTAACACACTTTTACCCACGTCAGATGCCGTGCCCTGCACCATGATTGATAAATTCATCACTGGCCGACTCATCGCGCCTCCTCCGTTTCGCGTTGACGCATCAGCGCGAAGAGTTGTTCTTCCGTTTTGCACAGCGGCAAACCCAGCTCACTGTGCATTTTGACCAACCACGGCTGAACCAGCCCGGCGGCTTGCAGTTTTTCCTGTTGTAGGAACACTTCGGTTGTTTCACCGGCAATCATCAGGTGGCCATGCGATAAGACATAAAGGTAATCACAGACCTTATAAATCAGATCGATATCATGGCTGGAGAGAATAACGCGTTTTCCCTCTGCGACAATACGTTCAATGATAGTAATCATATGCTGCCGACCGGCCGGGTCCAATCCGGCTGTGGGTTCATCCAGTAGCAGATACTCTGCCTCCATCACCAGCGCACCGGCAATGGCCACCCGTTTTTTCTGCCCATGACTCAAGTGCTGGATAGATTTATGGCGAAATCCTTGCGCATCTACCAAAGTCAACGCCCGGTCAACCCGCTGCGCAATAATCTCTTCGGGCATCCCCAAATTGCGCAGGCTGAAGGCAATATCACTATCAATATCGGTATAAAAAATCTGCTGTTCCGGATCTTGAAATACCGTGGTGACACGCTGACGCAATTCACGTAAGTTGGCTTTCTTATAACTGAGCGGCTCACCTTGCCACAACACCGCGCCCTGTTGCGGTTGCAAAATACCGGTCAAGTTCATAAATAAGGTGGATTTGCCACAACCATTAGCCCCCAAGACACCGGTGACCGCATGCTGACTGAAATCCAGTGTCAAGTCGTGCAATACCTGCTCTTCCTGATAGCTGAAACCTAACTGCCTGGTGGCTAACATTACATCCTGCCTTACAGGTGGAAATCGCCCTGATAGAGTTTCATATCCAGCGAGATGACCATTTGCTGATAGCGAATCATCACGCGGGTAAATAGCATACCGACCAACATTGCCAGCGAATGGTAGCCGGTACGCAATGAGATATAACCAAATCGCAGAGACTGCGCCTGATGGATCGCGGCGGCCTCCTCAATTAAAATAAAAATAAAACGCCAGGTCAGCAGGATTTGCTCGGTCAGCAATCGGGGGGCATGGCAGCGCTTCAATATTTGTATAAGCTGCGGGAATGGCGTATTCAGCACAAACCAAAAAGTGGCCGCCAATGCCGCCAAACTACGCCATAGCGTTTGATTGGCGGTGGTTAATCCGACTTTATCAAGCCCCAGCCACCAATGCCCTATCTGCATCCCCCACCACAGGTTCTCCGGTTGGCGCGAGAGTGATATCACAATCGTGACCAACCCCACCAATAGGAAAGAGAGCGGTATTGCCAGCCAGCGTAAGTAACGGCGTGGCCCCACCCGCAACAGGTAACATGTCAGGGCGGCGATAAACACCAAGAGCAGCGCCTGATACATCGGCGGGCTAAGCATGGCGGCCAACAGGAAAACGGCATATAGCACCAATTTTCCCATTGGATCGGCCTGTCGCCAGCGGCTTTGATAACTTAGTTTATCAATCCCCAGCATGCTCACCGCGTTTCCCCCGGTAATAGCCCAAGATATAGAAAATCACCGCTGCCCCAATGGAACCTTGTAGGGTAAACAGCAGGCTTTCAATTTCACCACTGGCGGGTTCATATAACGGCGTGAACCACGGCTGATAATGAGGTGCGGTAGTCTGAATCAGCGTTTCGGCTTCACCATCTGAGCCACCATATTCACCACCGTGATTAATAAAGAACGGCATTATGACCAGAGCGATCACCATCGCCAGCAAAATAAGCGTCTTTTTCATGTTAGTGAGTCCCTGCGTGGATTAACTGACGTTTGGTTAATTGGTCGTAAATCATCACTGTCAGCAAGCCTTCAGCGATGGCTATCGGGATCTGGGTAATGCAGAACACCCCCATAAACTTGATAATCGAACCGCTGACACCAAATTGCGGATCAGGGAAAGCCAGACCAAGCTGTACCGAGGTGACAAAGTAAGTGGTTAAATCTGCGAGCATGGCGCAAAGAAATACCCCGACGTCGCGGCGCAATCCCGCTTTACAGGCCAACTTCCACACCAGATAACCCACTACTGGCCCAATAACCGCCATTGACATGCCGTTAGCACCCAAGGTTGTCAGGCCGCCGTGCGCCAGTAATAATGCCTGGAACAGCAGCACAATGGCCCCCAATACCGCCACCACTACCGGCCCAAACAGAATAACCGCCAGCCCGACGCCGGTCGGATGCGAACAACTGCCGGTCACCGATGGAATTTTCAGTGCCGATAACACGAAAATAAAGGCGCCGCACAGCGCTAACAGGACTTTTTGATTGCTGTCTTCAGCGACAATCTGTTTCAAACGAACCAGCCCCATAAACAAACACGGCAGGAACAGTATCCACCAAGCCAGCGCCCACATCGGCGGTAAAAAACCTTCCATGATGTGCATGGCAAAAACATCATTCGGGGCAATCGTTAGCAGGATTGCCATCGTAACCCCGGTAAACGATAGTTTTTTTAACTGTCTTTCCATTTCCATGAGTGACTCCTATAACGTTGAGTATCTAAGTAAAATTAGATAACTATTTGTTTTTAAATAACTCGCTGCTGTTTATTGACTAAAATGGTCGAGAAATAGGGCAATGGCTGGTCAGCGGCAAGGGTATCCAACTGACGCCAGCACACCTCGCCGGGTAATGAAGCTTCAGACATCAACAGCGCATGCGGGAACAGATTTAACCGGCCCAATAACGCCTGAATTTGTGCAAAACGGCCATATACTTTCATCAGCACTACGCAGTCGTGATCGCGCAAAGCGCGTTCCAGCTCGGCTTCTGGGGCAGTGCAAGACATAACCGCCAGCGATTGTTGCTCCATCGCCAAGGGCAATGCGGCACGTGAGGCAATGGCGGCAAAGGAAGTGACTCCGGGGACAATTTCCAACCAATCTGGCCGACCAATACGTTCTAGCAAAAATACCCATGTGCTAAATAACATAGCGTCGCCGAGGGTGATAAAACCCACCTGACGACCCTGCGCAACTTCCGCTTGCAGCTGTTGTGCCACCTCATCCCACACCGCCTGCTTTTCGCTGTCATCGGCGCTCATCGGGAAATGGCAGGTGCGGATTTCGGTGTTAGGTGATAAATATTCGCGCACAATTGACAGTGCCAGACTGTCACCGCCTTTACGCCCTGCCGGGGCATATAGCACATCCAGTTTGGCTATCAGCCGCGCCGCCCGCACGGTGATTAAATCGCTGGCTCCGGGGCCAACACCCAATGCATAAAGTCTGCCGCTCATTACGCTGCCTCCTGCTGTTTTTGCTGCAATGCACTCGCCAGATGCTGAACAAACATCTGGCGAATCAATGGATTCTCTCCCAATCCTTGCAGCCATGATTGCGCACTGATACCCGCAGCTTCCAGTTGTGAACGCCATGAATCCGGCTCTTCAGAAGCCATGTCATTGATGGCGTGATCACCGGCCACCAGCATCAATGGCATCAGATGCACTTTGCGCACCCCCTGCTGCTGTAAGCGGCTAATGATGTGGCCGATTTCCGGATAACTTTCCACCGCCCCCACCAAAGCAGGGAAGTTGAGAGAAGTCATTAAATGGTCAAGGCAGGCATAAGCAGAAAAGGCGAAGTGACTGGCCCCGTGGCCCATAAATACCACCCGCTCATCCGCCGCCAACGGAGGCATTTGTGCTTGCAGTGCCACTAATAATTGCTGGTAATCGGCAAAGCTGCTTAACAGTGGTGTGCCCAATACCAGATGATGAAAACAGTCGCTAAAACCGCGCACTTCAGTAGCGATTTTTTCGTATTCATCGCCATTAATCACATGCAGTGATTGAATAGCCACATCTTGATAACCCTGTTCAGCCAGGTGTTTCAGTGCTTCTCGCGGGTTATTGATCAACAAACCATCGCGTTTACGTAGCTTGCGAATGATCATTTCTGAGGTAAAGGCGCGGAACACATCGCGATCGCTATAAGCCGTCGATAGCTGTTGCTCACAAGCTTCAATGTTCTTTTGGCGGGTGTGTTCATAACTGGTACCGAAACTGATCACCAACAGTGCTTTTTTCATTTTGTTGTCCTCGTTGTTCTTGCCAGTGGGCCAGATTGCTGCCAGTGCATCAGATGTCGGGTAAATTCATCCAATGAAGTCACTTGTTGCCCTAGACTGCCCAACACCACGGCGGCCGGACGGCGCACCACAATGCAGGGAATATTCAGTGCCAGACAGGGAGCCACTTTTTCCTGGTAGCCACCTTGTGCGCCAGACTCCTTGGTGATAACCACATCTGGCTGGCAAAACTCATACAGCGCATGATTGAATTGCGCGCTGAATGGCCCACGCAGCGCGATAATATTGTCTACCCCCAACCCCAGAGCCTCACATTGGCTCAGCACTTCAGCCGTTGGCAGCACTCGCGCTAACAAGGTTTTACCGGTCAGCCGCTGTTGATACTCCGCCAACTGCTTGCTGCCGGTGGTCAAGAGCACTCGCGGCCCTAAACCTTGCGCCACGGCGCACGCTGCCGCTGCACTGTCTACTTTGTAGAGCTGCGGATGATGAATAGCGTCAATTTCACTCGGGCGCTGATAACGCGTCAGTACTACATTTGATTGCCCGCAAGCGGTGGCCACATTGTCACTGAGCAGGTCGGCGTAGGGGTGTGAAGCATCAACTACCCACTGCACCTGTCTGGTGATAAGAAAATCGGCCATTTGCGCTGCATCCATCCGCCCGACCAATACCTCGCCGCCAATATCGCCCGCCAGTTGTTTACCCGCATCGGTAGCGACCGACAGGCTGTAGCGCTCGCCAAATTCGTCCAGCAGTTGGCAAATCAGCCGGGCATCACTGGTGCCGCCAAAAATATGAATCGGCGGATGGTCGTGGGTCATAATGAATCGCCCGTCATAATGAATTCCCCTTTATAATGAATAGCCCCGTGGCGTTATCATCAGTCCATTGCGGCAATAAGTGGCCTGATTGCCAACAATCACCAAACTGGTCATATCCACCGGTTCAAAATCCATTTCACCTATTGTGGTTAGCCATTTTTCCTGTTTTTTGCGCCCTGCCGCCTTCACCACACCCACTGGCGTTGCGGCTTTCTTCCACGGCTGCATCAGCTCGAACGCCCGTGCTAAATGCCCTTCGCGGCCACGGCTGCGCGGGTTATAGAAGCAGATAACAAAATCGGCTTGTGCCGCTGCGATAATGCGTTTTTCAATCACTTCCCACGGCGTCATCAAATCACTCAGGCTGATATGACAAAAGTCATGCATCAGCGGTGCGCCGAGCAGTGAGGCCGCCGCGATACTGGCGGTAATACCGGCTACCAACCGGACTTCTAACTCCAACTGTTGCTGTGTGACCAGCTCCAACACCAAACCCGCCATGCCGTAAATACCGGCATCGCCACTGCTGATAAGCGCCACGTTATGACCGGCCAGTGCCAGGTCAATCGCCGCCTGACAGCGCTCAATCTCTTTACACATGCCAGTTTTAATCACCTGTTTATCCAGGGTCATTGATTTGACCAGATGGGTATAGGTTTTGTAACCGACAATAATTTCTGCTTCGCGAATAGCGGCGATAGCGTCCTGCGTCATCATTGATTCACTGCCTGGCCCAATGCCAATTACGGTTAACATTAATGCGATACTCCCAGAGTGATGGTGACGCCCTGCTGACGCAGAGTATTGCCAACCAATTTACCGTCGCTCATCAGCCAGGCGACCGGTTGTGAAACGCTACCGACACCCACCGTTTGGCGGACAAAATCAGAAGCAGGGAAACGTTGTTCATGGCGGCTCAGTTCGCCGACGCTGAACAGTTCGAACGGGACTCGCCAGCATTTAGCCAATTGATGCAGCGCCGGTTCATCTTTTTTGATAGTGACGCTGCCAATCGCGCGCAATGCCATGATATCAAAATGATTTTCTGCCATTTGCTGTTGCAGTAATTCAACCAGCGTTTGCAGAGAGGTGGCACGGCGGCAACCAATTCCCGCCACTACCCGGCGTGGCACCAGCTTATAAACTGGCAACGTCGCCAGTTGATCAGCGGGCAGCGGCAGAGTGTCGCGCAACGTGATGCACACTAAGGCGTCTAATGGGGGGCGTTGCTCCAAACTAAGTGGATCCAAACTAAGTTGATCCAAACAATCAACCGGCACGAACCCCCGCGTGTCGCAGCGCTCACGTTCCGCCAACAGCGGCGTGTCCCACCACAGCCCGACTTTCTGGTTACTGACCAACATTTGATTGACCACTTTGACCGCGTGGCGGAAATCTTGCATTTCGGCATCCAGCTGGGTTGCCAGTGTGTCCAGCGCCGCCATCTCGTTAACATCGGTGGCGGTGGTTATCACCGGGTCAGCCCCCAAAATGCCAGCAAGGTAGCGGGTTAGGGTATTCGCTCCACCCACATGCCCCGACAACAAACTGACGACGTGTTGCCCGCGCTCATCAATCACCACCACCGCAGGGTCGGTCATTTTGTCGTTTACCAGCGGCGCGATAACCCGCACCGTTAGGCCAATAGCTCCGACCACCACCAGTGCTGAATACTGTTTAAATGCTTCACGAAGGGTGTCGCCAAAACTGCCGTTAAAGGGCAAAAAACCCTCTTCCAGCAATTTGTCACTGGTAAAACAGGTCAGCGGCAAGTGAGTTTGCAGGCGTCGCGCCAGCCGCACACCACCGGGTGTCAGGCAAAATACCGCGATTGATTCAGGCTTGACGATATTCATGGCTAAACCCCGCGTCATAGAGTTTGGAATAGTGGTATTCATCACCGAGGAATGCCCCCACCAAAATCAGAGCAGTTTTATGAATGGCTGCCGCGCGAACCAACTCGGCGATATCCGCCAGTGTGCCGCGGACTGTACGGCTTTCAGCCCAAGTCGCTTTGTATACCACTGCGACTGGCGTATCCGCGGGATAACCACCGGCGATTAAGCGATCGGCCACTCGGTCCATTTCCTGTACCGACAAGAAAATAGCCATTGAAGTTTGATGAGCGGCAAAAGCTTCCAGTTGTTCCAGTGGCGGCATCGGAGTGCGCCCCTCGATACGGGTGATAATTAAGCTTTGCGCCACTTCAGGTACGGTGTATTCCACCCCTAGTTGTGCCGCTGCGCCCAAGAAAGCACTGACACCGGGTACTGACACAAAGCCGATGCCGTGTTCGCCCAAGACTTCGCCCTGTTCACGAATCGAGCCATACAAAGAGAGATCACCGGTTTGTAACCGCACCACCAGCTTGCCCGCCTGCACACCCTCCACCATCAGTGTGATGATTTGTTCCAAATTTAATCCCGCGCTGTCGTGACATTCAGCCTCGGCAGAGCAATATGCCAACAGCTCAGTATTGATAAGTGATCCAGCATAGATAACCACCTGTGCCTGTTGCAGCAAGCGGTAACCTTTTAGCGTGATCAGCTCTTTGTCACCCGGCCCAGCACCAACAAACCAGACTTTTTGCGTATCCCATGTTGGTGTAACAGGACTGGGTGTAGCAGAGGTGGGTGTAACAGATGCTGATACGGCATTAGGATGCTCAGACATGGCTCGCCTCCTTGTGGCAGGAAATAAGATAAGTAGGATTATTCGGTTTAAAATAGTGCCCGCTACCCAGAGGGGTCAGAGTGGAGAGTTGCAATTGCACACAATCCAGCTCGCTAACGACGCAGGTCTGTAAATGGCTTAATGCTTCATTGAGGTTATTGAGCAAAATAAAGGTCAATACCAGGCGGCCACCGGGATTTAACATCATCAATGACCAGTCGATAAGGTCGGTCAGATGGCCGCCACTGCCACCAATAAAAATGGCATCGGCTTTATCGGATAAAGGTAAAGGAGCGACTCCGGCAATAATGTCTACCTTGCGACACCCTAGCCGCTGGCGATTTTCATTAATCAACTCAAGTGCTACCGGATTCCGTTCAATCGCCGTCACCCGTAAATCAGGAAAACGTAAAGCCGCTTCCAATGCCACACTGCCAGTACCCGCCCCCACATCAATCAAGTGAGTCGCATCTGACAAACTCAGCCGTTCCAGTGCCAATACTCGCACCGCTTCTTTGGTCATCGGGACTTTTTGCCCACGTAGGAACAGCTCATCTTTCATTGAGGATCACCACCACATTCATGTCATAGCGGGCAGCCACTTGCTCTGCTGGCAGGCGATAAATTCGTTCGTTGGGTTGCGAGAGGTTTTCACCAATAATCAAGGTACGAGACAGACCACGTTGCTGTAGCGCATCAGCAATAGCTCTTGGGCCAATAATGCCGTCGGTCACCATCGCCACTTTGTCGTGCTGGAAGATCCAGTCAAAATCGGGTTCACGACCATGACTGCTGGTAAGAAAGAGGTCGTTCATATCCAGTGCAGCTTTGGCGCACAAATATTGAATCGCGCTAATGCCGGGAACGATATGCAACTCCTCAGCGCTGAAGTTTGCTGCCAGCAATTTGCCGATGCCATACAGCAAAGGATCTCCCGAGGCCAGCACCACAATGGCGCGATGCTTATTGCTATCCAGCCACTCCAATAGCCCTAATAGATCAGCATCCAACAAGCGCGACTCTTTACTATCGCAGCTCAATGTCTCCAGATGGCGCTTACCGCCAACCAGAACTTCGGCGCGTTCGATAGCCCGTCGAGCTGCGGGTGTCAGATAATCAACATCACCAGGGCCAATCCCCACCACCGTAATCATCGTAACGCCTCCACAATCTCATCCAGTGGCCGGTTGCTACCCAGCACCTGATTATCAAAAGAGAATAAAATGGCGTCGCACTGTGGTGGATTAACCGAGAAACGCATCATCTCAGCGATACGCTCGCAGATACGCTCGCAGATACGCGAATAGACGCCCTGCCAACCCTGCTCGGCAATTAACTCCATTGCCGCTTCCGTGGTATCACACTGATTAACTTCAAGTAATAGCGCATATGGTGCCCCCATTAAGGCCAAATGCGCCACCAGCGTCTCCATACGTCCATCAGCAATATGGCTGTGGGTATGGAAGATACCGGCGGCCACTTTGACCAATTTGCCCGGATGCCCCACTAACAGAACGCGGCGGAACCCCAAGCGCACGGTTTCTTGCAGCATATAGCCGACAAAATTACTCATGGTGACCACCCGTTGGCTATCCAGCCCCAGGTGGTCGCGGACAAAGCGCTCGCCGTGATTACCCGGCACCAAAATGACGCGTTCTTCACCGGCTGCCCGCTTCATTTCCAGCTCCAGCGCCAATGAGCGTTTCCAGCTCTCTTCTGACATTGGCGTCACAATACCGGTGGTACCGATGATGGAAATCCCGCCCAGAATCCCTAGCCGCCCGTTGTAGGTTTTCTTCGCTCGTTCCTCGCCTTCCGGCGCAAAGATTTCGACTTCTGCGCCACGCAATGGGCCGATGACTTCACGCACTGCGGCTTCGATGGTTTGGCGCGGAGTGCGGTTAATGGCGCTGCTGCCGACCGGCAACCCAATTCCTTTGCGGGTAACAGTTCCCACACCTTCGCCGCCTCGCAGAGTAATGTCGGTCTGTTCGGTGAGGGTCACGCGGGCAAAAATCAGCATGCCGTGGGTAGCATCAACATCATCGCCGCCATCTTTGCGGATTGCGGCGGTGGCTTGCTGACCTTCAATCAACGGCTGCTCAACATTCAGACACAAGGTGATGCCGGAAGGCGTCACAATAGAAATTTGATCAATCACTTGCTGACGCAACACCATCAGCGCCGCCACTTTGGCCGCCGCCGTGGCACAGGAACCGGTGGTATAGCCTTTACGGTACTGCTTGCCGTTGTGCCAAATGCTGTCTAATTGCTGGTTTTGCAGCGCAATATCATCATTTATAGGGCTATCACTGGCCAGACCGTCGCTCATAGCGCCCCCCGTAGTTGCGTCCTTTGTAACTGATAGAGGATGGCGTTGATAATGGCTGCCGCCACGTTACTGCCCCCTTTGCGCCCCAGCGCGGCAATACACGGCAAACCACTTGCCACCAACGCATCTTTGGATTCCGCCGCACCAACAAACCCCACCGGCACGCCGATGACCGCCACCGGGGACGCTTGCCGTTCTAACAAACGGAATAACGCCGTCGGCGCATTGCCGAACACAAACAGTTTTTCGCCCGGCTCCGCCAACGCCACATCTACCGCAGCCATCGAGCGGGTAATTCCCTGTACCGGCGCACTCTCTACCACGCGCGGATCACTGATATAGCAGCGACACTCGCATCCCATCTGCTTTAACAGTGTTTTGTTAATGCCCGACATCGCCATTGTCGTGTCGGTATACAGCGTGCATCCTCGACGTAAACCCTCAGCAATACGGGTCAGCACATCCGGTGAAAAATGCAGAATATCCAGCCAGTCAAAATCCGCTGTAGTGTGGATAACCCGCTTGACAACCGCTTCATGCATCGCACTGGCAAACCGAGTCTCTGGCCGCTCAGCGGCGATAATATCGCCAATGATAACGAAGCTATTTTTCTCGATTTCCTGCGGGTTTTTTATATAGTTCATGGGGTTATCCTTGTTAAATACCGACCAACAGCAGATGGGTCAGAGCGAACAATAAAAGGGCCAATAGCGACGCCATCATCATCAAATGAATGCTGCGTGGAATATCACTCAGAGCGATTTCACGCCGCTCATCGCCAATCCACGGCTTCTCCACCCGCTCACCAAAGTAATCATTCGGGCCACCCAAGCGGATGCCCAACGCTCCCGCCACCGTGGCTTCCGACCAGGCGCAGTTCGGGCTGGAGTGTTGATAACGGTCGCGCCAACCAATGCGCAACGCCTGACGATAATCAGCCTGAATCAACCAGGCTGCGATGCTGAGTAACAGCCAACTGAGGCGTGCAGGAAGCCAATTGGCGATATCATCCATACGGGCAGAGACATAGCCAATTGCACGATATTTCGGCGTTTTATATCCCACCATCGAATCAAGGGTATTTACCGCTTTATAAGCCATTGCCAGCGGAGCCCCCCCCAGCATCAGGAAAAACAGCGGAGCAATCACGCCATCGACACTGTTCTCGGCCACGGTCTCTACCACCGCACGGGTGATTTGTGGTTTCTCCAATTGCGAAGTATCACGCCCAACAATCCATGACAGCTTTTCGCGACTTTGCGCCAGGGTTCCGTGTTGTAGCGCATCAAAAACCGCTAATGCCGCGTCACTCAAGCAGCGTCCGGCCAGTAAGGTGTAAATCATCCACACTTGTGCTAACCAGCCGAGCCACGGATTAATCTCTGTCATCAGCCATAAAAACCCCCAGCTGACGAGCCAGGTGCTCCCCACCACCAGTAACCACAGCACCGCACCACCCCATTTGAGTGCCCGCTCGCTATGACACACGGCGCGAATGGCTCTCTGCAACAGCGTGATCAGATTACCCATCCAGCGCACCGGGTGCGGCCAACGCGGCGGGTCGCCGAGCCAATGGTCCAACAGGAAAGCCACAAACCACGCGCTCAGGGTCATAGCACACTCCGGGCAGCAGTCAGCCAGCCATCCAATAATCCGGGGCGCTGAGCAAAGTGAATATGCAGATAACTGGCCTGAGTCCGTTGCACTTGATAGCCACTGTGCCAGCGCTGAATAACTTCACCATCGCGCCATTTACTGCTATCAAAAACGGGTGTCAGTGGGCTGGTAAAATCGGAATAATGGAACTCATGACCGCGTAGAATTTCGCCAGACGCGGCTAGTAATGTGTCGCTGCGGGCCTCTGCCTGACAGTAACCAAAGCGAGTCAGGCGTTTTCCCATCCGGCTTTCTCCGGCCAAAACTCCTACCATCCGATGGCGCTGTCCGCTTTCATCCGTCAGAGCATCCCCCAAATACATCAAGCCGCCACATTCGGCATACATCGGGATTTGCTGCCGGTGGGCTTGCTGTAACACCGCATGCATCGCGGTATTCTCTGCCAGTGCACTGGCGTGAATTTCGGGATAACCGCCGCCCAGATAAATCATCTGACAAGCCGGCAGATGGCGGTCATGCAGCGGGCTGAAACGCTGGATGCGCACGCCAGCTTGCTCCAGCAAATCAAGGTTATCGGGGTAGTAAAAATTAAAAGCTTCATCTTCGGCTAAGGCCAATGTCAGCCCGTCGGCCAAAGCTTGAGAAGGCAATCCGGGTGGGGTTCCAACAGGGCGTTGGGTGCTTGAAGTCAGGGTCAACAAGCGGTCCAGATCGATAAAGGCTTCAACCTGCTGGGCCAATTGTTGCCAGCGTGGCGAGTTATCAGGCTGTTTGGATAGTGCACCGCCTCGCTCTTGTGCCGGGATCAGCCCCAAATGGCGTGATGGCAAGGCAACATCGTCCATGACCGGCAAGCGGCCCAAAACCGGAATGCCGCAATAACGTTCGATAGCATGGCGAATAAGTTGATAGTGATTTTCTGAATTGACGCGGTTAACAATCACACCGGCAATCGTCAGCTTGGGGTCAAATTGGCTAAAGCCCAGCACGGTTGCGGCAACGGATGTCGAAACCGCTTTACCATCCACCAGCAAGATAACCGGGCAGCCTAATTGCTTGGCCATCGCTGCACTGCTGCAATAATCGGGGTCAGTACCGTAGCCGTCATACAACCCCATGACACCTTCAATCACCGCTACATCGGCATGGCGCATATGCTGGTTATACAACCCATTAAGGGTGGCGGGCGGCAACATAAAGGCATCAAGATTACGTGACGTCACACCACTGACGGCGGTATGCCAGCCAGTATCCAGATAGTCCGGCCCAACTTTGAACGGCTGCACCGACAATCCGCGCGCCATCAGCGCCCGCAAAATACCCAGCGTCACAGTGGTTTTACCACAGCCGCTGCCGGTTCCTGCGATGATAAATGCTTGTTTACCTGAGCATTGCATAAAAAAATCCCGCCATTTCAAGCGGGATATGCAGTGTCAAAAAGGTGCATTTGCGCAACGTCACCGCTGCGCGCATCTGATGACAACCCGCTTCCCACCGAAGGAGTTGAAACTCTTTACTGATTTGGCTGGTCTTCTGGCTTAGCGTCACTCTCCCCCGCTACCTTCCCAATCCTATGGATCAGTGGTCTCAGCGGGTTCGTCAGCATCACAGCAGCGGGGGCTGCGGGGGATTTACACCCCCTTCCCAATCGTGTTATCCACGACATACCTGTTTCAGTATTTAAGTACAGTAGATTCTGTTATTTAATTTCTTATTTCGTTATTTAATTTATCTCTTTATTTACACTGTTATAACAGAGCGTTTATTAATTAGTAGCCTGGTAGGCTTTCTTGAAATTAATATACGCTTTTCTGTTCATAAAAAATGGTTAATTTCATTTTTTGCGAGTGATTTTTTTGTATCGCCACAACAAATAATTGCCATGAAAATACAAATAAAACATTTAAAAACAACAAGTTAAATGAAAAATATCGTTTTAAAAAATAGCAAAAAATTGTCATTATTTATTTTGTATTTTTAATATCAAACTGGATATTAAAATAGACAAACTTGAATGAACAGCATGACCAATTGATATTAGATCAATAACTATCATTCCATTTCGCTGCGTTCAGAAGAAAGTGAGCGAAATACCTGCGGTGTCACGTTGTAGGTCTGACGGAACACTTTGCAGAAATAGCTGGTTTGGGAAAAACCCAGATTCTTGGCAATGCTGGCAATACTCCAATCGCTGTGTTGTAACATCTCTCTGGCATTGGCCATCCGCTGCTGATTGACCCAGGCATTAAATCCGATGCCCTGATATTTTTTAAATAATTTGCTGAAGTAGTACGGGCTGAGATATACCTTAGCCGCCACTTCTTCCAGCCGTAGCTCTTCCGATAAATGCGTATCAATATAACGTAGTGCTTTCTTCATTTTGCTGTCATGGGGGTGAACCGGTCGTATTCTGCCTGGTTCTTTGCTGCCCATGTTGTCGTTGATCACCACAAAATTGAGATGTTTTTTGAGGCAATTCTCAACAATCAACTTCAATAAATCTGCCGATGCAATCACCCGTGAAAAATCCATAACAGGCACATTGTGGAACTCATCCATCAGTGCCGGATTCTGCTGCCAGTGATTATCGACATTAAGTATATCAATCAGATAAACATCTGAGTGCAACCGCACCTGGCCACATAACACAAAACCCACTAAATGACCGGCAATGACCAGCGGAATAGAGAAATCAGTTAACCCAGCGTGGCAGCGATAAATACAAGGCTCATTGGACTTTGAAGCTTCAAGACCCCCGCAACGATCACTCATTCGGCAACGGAGATGGTTCACCGGGTCCTGGCGCATCAACTGGCAAAATGGCGTAAAGTTAAAAAGATCAGAAATCTCTTCGCCGTGAATATTCACTACCACCACGGCCAGCCCTGTGGCCTGAGCAAAATCCTGCGCGATTTTATTTATGAGCTCTGAGTTTAGAGAACTGGCAGAAATCATGATAAAACCTCTCAGTTAATTTTAATTTATTATTATTAAGTTTCGTTTGTTGCTATAAATCATCCCTGTAATAAACCATTTGTTACTAATTTGTTATATTTGCATTCCTATCAGCAAGTGGAAAACCTATTTCCCTGTGAAGGTTTAGCCTCTGGCAAAATGAAGGAAAATAACAATCCACCTTACCAGAGTCATAATCAACAGGGGACTATAATCAGTCCATTAACCAGAATAGATCACGAAATTTCCTCATCTCGTTTCATAGATTCAAGATGAGGAAACTTACGTTGATTTATAAACTGGCTTTCTCATCCTCTAATTTACACGTATTGCAAGGCAGGTTTTTGCCAATGAAGAAGCGATAAACCGCCGCACCGAGGCAAGCACCAATAATAGGGGCGACAATCGGGATAATGAAATAAGGGATATCACGCCCACCAGTCATTGAGATTTTTCCCCAGCCGGCAAAGAAGGTAAATAATTTAGGGCCAAAATCACGCGCGGGGTTCATGGCAAAACCGGTTAATGGCCCGGTTGAAGCCCCTATCACCGCCACCAGGATACCAATCAATAGCGGCCCTAATGCACCACGCGGTACCCCATTACCATCATCCGTCAACGCCATAATCAGCCCCATCAGAATGGAGGTAATAATGATTTCAACAAATGCGGCTTGCCATACACTGATAGCCGGTGAGGGGAAGGTACTGAAAATACTGGCCAGTTGTAGACTTTCCAGACTGCCACGTACCATCTGATGGGCGGTTTCAAAATCAGTAAATAAGTTGTGATACAACATATAAGACAGCGCCGCACCACCAAAAGCACCGGCAATCTGTGCAATGCTGTAGGGAATGACTTTGCGCGCCGGGAAACAGGCAAACAGCCATAAAGCAATGGTAATCGCGGGATTGAGGTGAGCACCGGAAATACCCGCGGTCAGATAAACCGCCAGTGAAATCCCCAGCCCCCACACAATACAGATTTCCCACAAACCAAAACTGGCACCGGCCACTTTCATCGCCGCCAGACAACTAATACCAAAAAACAAAAACAGCCCGGTGCCAAGAAATTCTGCCACACACTGAGCTTTGAGCGAGTCGTTCATAGGGTTACCCTGCTTGAAGTTATTATGATGAATAAACTGTTATTTCGGTATTGCACGGCCCTTGACCTGATCACTATAAAGAGACGGAAAATGAAAGTGTTGTCGTGATTAGCTATTAGTTAAACAAAAAATAGAGTTTCTATAGCAAATTATTGCTATTACCTGGCCCAGAACCCCCTCAAAACCCTGTAAATAAGCAACTTATTGTCTAATTAAATAATGTGACTTTCTTGTCATTTATTCTTTCCGTTATTGTTAGCAAGCTCGCAATTTCTATTTTAATGTGAGCCAGCTTCCATCTTTATATTCACGTGCGTGAGTACCAAAGAAAATAGGGATTGTCACTGACTTAATTGTAATTATGAATATGCAAAAACCAATTATTATCACCTATCCATTAATAAATAGACTTATAAAATAATCAGTTAAATGAGCTCATGACAATAATTTGTTATTTCGTCACTAACCATTCCCGCCAGTAAATTCAATACAGCCATTCTTTTTCATTGCTTGTTTGTATATTCAATCTCAGCACGAACCTGACAACGTTATTACTGAATATAACAACATTACTTTTGAACATGATATTCGTCGAGGTACTTATGCAACAAGAAGCACTAGGAATGGTGGAAACCAAAGGGTTGGTTGCGGCCATCGAGGCTGCTGACACCATGGTGAAATCGGCCAATGTGACGTTGGTAGGCTACGAAAAAATTGGCTCCGGTCTGGTCACTGTCATCGTCCGTGGTGATGTGGGGGCGGTTAAAGCGGCCACTGATGCAGGCGCTATCGCGGCTGCCAACGTAGGTGAAGTGAAATCAACCCATGTGATCCCACGGCCACATACCGATGTTGAGGCCTTTCTTCCCAAGGGAAACTTACCAAAGGGAAATAGCTAATGAAAAGCAATGACCTGGTCGACCAAATCATGGCGCAGGTGATAGCAAAAGTCAGTGAACACGCTCCGGCGTCTTCTGCACAACCATCTTATAAACAACCATCCTATAAACAACGAGATACGGCTATGGCTGAGAAAACTTGCAGTTTAACGGAATTTGTTGGAACCGCGATCGGTGACACGGTCGGACTTGTGATCGCCAACGTCGACAGCGCCCTGTTGGACGCAATGAAGCTGGAAAAACGCTATCGCTCCATTGGTATTTTGGGCGCTCGCACTGGTGCTGGTCCGCACATTATGGCCGCCGATGAAGCAGTAAAAGCCACCAATACCGAAGTGGTCAGCATTGAATTACCACGCGATACCAAAGGCGGTGCCGGTCATGGCTCGCTCATTATCTTCGGTGGTGATGATGTTTCCGACGTGAAACGTGCAGTTGAAGTGGCGCTGAAAGAGTTAGACCGCACATTTGGTGATGTTTACGCCAATGAAGCGGGTCATATCGAATTGCAATACAGCGCGCGTGCCAGCCATGCACTGGAAAAAGCATTCGGCGCACCGTTGGGCCGTTCTTGCGGCGTGATTGTCGGTGCACCGGCTTCCATTGGTGTTCTGATGGCCGATACCGCAGTGAAATCCGCCAATGTTGATGTGGTGGCTTACAGCTCTCCCGCACAGGGCACCAGCTTTAGTAACGAAGTGATTCTGGTTATCTCCGGCGATTCTGGCGCAGTCCGTCAGGCAGTGATTTCTGCTCGTGAGATCGGCAAAACGGTATTAGCAACTTTAGGTGCTGAACCGAAAAACGACCGCCCTTCTTATATCTGACGCCACAGTGAGGCTGTTTCATGAAATCGAAAAGATTTGAAGCGTTGGCGAAACGCCCGGTTAATCAGGACGGCTTTGTCAAAGAGTGGATCGAGGAAGGCTTTATTGCCATGGAAAGCCCTAACGATCCGAAACCTTCCATCAAGATTGTTAATGGTGTGGTGACTGAACTCGACGGTAAACCACAAAGCAGTTTCGACCTGATCGACCACTTTATCGCCCGCTACGGTATCAATCTGGCCCATGCGGAAGAAGTGATGAAGATGGATTCCATCAAGCTGGCCAATATGTTGTGTGATCCAAATGTGTCGCGCCGCACCATTGTTCCGCTGACGACCGCCATGACACCAGCCAAAATCGTCGAGGTGGTGTCGCACATGAACGTGGTGGAAATGATGATGTCGATGCAGAAAATGCGCGCTCGTCGGACACCATCACAACAAGCTCACGTCACCAACGTGAAAGATAACCCGGTGCAAATTGCCGCCGATGCGGCGGAAGGCGCATTCCGTGGTTTCGATGAGCAAGAAACTACGGTGGCGGTGGCTCGTTATGCGCCATTCAACGCCATTGCACTGTTGGTCGGTTCGCAAGTTGGCCGCCCAGGGGTGCTGACTCAATGTTCTCTGGAAGAAGCTACTGAACTGAAACTGGGGATGCTGGGCCACACCTGTTATGCCGAAACCATCTCGGTTTATGGCACTGAACCGGTGTTTACCGACGGTGATGACACGCCGTGGTCAAAAGGTTTTCTCGCTTCGTCTTATGCTTCACGCGGTTTGAAAATGCGCTTCACCTCCGGTTCTGGCTCCGAAGTGCAAATGGGCTATGCCGAAGGCAAATCCATGCTGTATCTCGAAGCGCGCTGTATTTATATCACCAAAGCCGCCGGGGTTCAGGGGCTGCAAAACGGCTCCGTCAGTTGTGTCGGTGTGCCGTCTGCGGTGCCATCGGGCATTCGCGCCATTTTGGCCGAAAACCTGATTTGCTCAGCGCTGGATTTGGAATGTGCATCCAGTAACGACCAGACCTTTACCCACTCGGATATGCGCCGTACCGCTCGCCTGCTGATGCAGTTCCTGCCGGGCACTGACTTTATCTCCTCGGGTTATTCCGCAGTGCCGAACTACGACAACATGTTCGCTGGCTCCAACGAAGATGCCGAAGACTTTGACGATTACAACGTGTTGCAGCGTGACCTGAAAGTCGATGGCGGCCTGCGTCCGGTGTTGGAAGCCGACGTCGTGGCTATCCGCAATAAAGCTGCGCGCGCTCTGCAAGCGGTATTCGCCGGAATGGGTTTACCGCCAATTACCGACGAAGAAGTGATTGCGGCGACCTACGCCCACGGCTCGAAAGATATGCCGGAACGCAACATCGTCGAAGACATCAAGTTCGCTCAGGAAATCATCAGCAAAAACCGCACCGGTCTGGAAGTGGTGAAAGCCTTGGCGCAAGGCGGCTTTGAAGATGTAGCGCAGGACATGCTCAACATCCAGAAAGCCAAAATTGCCGGCGACTACCTGCATACCTCGGCGATCATCAAAGGTAATAACCAGGTGCTGTCAGCGGTGAATGACGTCAATGACTACGCGGGGCCAGCTACCGGTTACCGGCTGGAAGGTGCACGTTGGGAAGAAATTAAAAATATTCCAAACGCGCTTGATCCGAATGAGCTTGGCTAAGGGGTTCACGAGATGGTGGATATTAACGAAAAACTGTTACGCCAAATTATTGAAGGCGTATTGCAGGAAATGCAGGGAGACAAAAATACCGTCTCCTTTAAGCAAGATACCCAACCTACGGCAACGGCTGCTGTGGCGTCAGGAGATTTTCTCACTGAAGTGGGTGAAGCCCGCCCCGGTACCCATCAAGATGAAGTGATTATTGCTGTCGGCCCGGCATTTGGCTTGTCGCAAACAGCCAATATCGTCGGCATTCCGCACAAGAATATTTTGCGCGAACTGATTGCTGGTATCGAAGAGGAAGGGATAAAAGCGCGGGTTATCCGCTGCTTTAAATCCTCCGATGTGGCTTTTGTTGCCGTCGAGGGCAACCGCCTGAGTGGCTCCGGGATCTCTATTGGCATCCAGTCAAAAGGTACCACGGTCATTCATCAGCAAGGTCTGCCGCCACTTTCTAACCTGGAGCTGTTCCCACAGGCCCCGCTGCTGACGCTGGAAACCTATCGTTTGATTGGTAAAAACGCCGCTCGCTACGCCAAACGGGAATCACCACAACCGGTTCCGACCCTGAATGACCAAATGGCACGGCCAAAATATCAGGCCAAATCCGCGATTCTGCACATTAAAGAAACCAAATATGTGGTGACCGGCAAGAATCCTCAGGAACTCCGGGTGGCGCTTTAACAAAGGAAAACACAATGAATTCCGAAGCTATTGAATCCATGGTTCGCGATGTGCTGAGCAAGATGAACAGCTTGCAAGGCCAAACGCCAACTGCCGCTTGTGCTCCAGCGGCCAGCTCGCGCAGTGATGCCAAAGTCTCTGATTATCCATTGGCGAATAAACACCCTGACTGGGTAAAAACCGCCACTAATAAAACACTGGATGATCTGACGCTGGCGAACGTTTTAAACGGCAGTGTTACTTCACAAGATTTACGTATTACCCCGGAAATCCTGCGTATTCAGGCATCCATTGCCAAAGACGCTGGCCGCCCGCTGCTGGCAATGAACTTCGAACGCGCAGCTGAACTGACCGCAGTGCCGGATGACAAGGTACTGGATATCTATAACGCCTTGCGCCCATTCCGCTCGAGTAAAGAAGAGTTGAATGCCATTGCTGATGATCTGGAACAGACCTACAAAGCGACCATTTGTGCCGCCTTCGTGCGCGAAGCCGCCGTTTTGTATGTCCAGCGCAAAAAGCTAAAAGGCGACGATTAATTTGGCGATATCAAACGAAGGGAAATAGGTCGTTGGGGTCGTAGCAGCGTGAGCCGCCGGAGCGCCCCTAAACATATAGGCCCTTCGCTCACCTCGGCTAAATCAGAGGGGTGTTACTGTCAGCAACTTAAGGTAAGAGATATGGATTACATCGTCGGGGTAGACATCGGCAACTCATCAACAGAAGTCGCATTGGCACAATGCATGACTGATGGTCAGTTGCACTTTGTTACCAGTACCCTAACCGAAACCACTGGTATCAAAGGGACGCAGCGCAACATTTTTGGCATCACTAAGGCGCTGAATATGTTGGTGGAAAAGGCCGGTATCGCACTAAGCGATATCAGTCTTATCCGCATCAACGAGGCGACCCCAGTCATTGGTGATGTGGCGATGGAAACCATAACTGAAACCATCATCACTGAATCCACCATGATCGGTCACAACCCTAAAACTCCCGGCGGACTGGGGTTAGGCGTTGGGCTGACCATCACGATTGATGAGTTGGTCACGCGAGGCCCTAACCAGCCTTACATTCTGGTGGTGCCCTCTGCGGTTGATTTTGCCGATGTGGCGGCCGTGGTCAATGCTGCTAACGGCGCTGGATACCGCATTACCGCGATTATCCTGCAACGGGATGATGGTGTACTGGTCAGCAACCGTCTCACACACACCCTGCCCATCGTGGATGAGGTGCTGCATATTGACCGTATCCCAATGGGGATGTTGGCGGCGGTTGAAGTCGCTATGCCGGGTCAGGTGATTGAAACCCTCTCTAACCCTTATGGCATTGCCACGGTGTTCGGATTGAGTGCTGAAGAAACCAAAAACATCGTTCCGGTGGCGCGGGCTTTGATTGGTACGCGCTCCGCAGTGGTGGTGAAAACCCCGGAGGGTGATGTTAAAGCCCGCGCCATTCCCGCTGGGCATCTGGAGCTATTTGCTAATGGCCGCACAGTACGGGTGGATGTCGCAACCGGTGCTGAAGCCATCATGACCGCCGTCAACAGCTTCCGACATGTGGATAACGTCAGTGGCGAAGCGGGCACTAATATCGGCGGCATGCTCGAACACGTCCGCCAAACTATGGCGGAACTGACCAACAAACCGACCAATGATATCTTTATTCAGGATCTGCTGGCAGTTGATACTGCGGTTCCGGTCAACGTCATTGGTGGTCTGGCGGGTGAATTCTCGCTCGAACAGGCGGTGGGTATTGCCTCTATGGTGAAATCTGACCGCTTACAAATGGCACATATCGCCAGTGAAATCGAAAAGACGCTGAATATTGATGTACAGGTCGGGGGGGCGGAAGCCGAAGCGGCGATACTCGGCGCGCTAACCACACCAGGGACGCGACGGCCACTCGCCATCCTCGATTTAGGGGCCGGATCTACCGATGCCTCAATCATCAATGCGCAAGGTCAAATTGTTGCCACCCATCTGGCGGGTGCTGGCGATATGGTCACGATGATAATCGCCTCTGAGCTGGATCTCCAAGACCGCTATTTGGCCGAAGACATCAAAAAATATCCCTTGGCAAAAGTGGAAAGTCTGTTCCACCTGCGCCACGAAGACGGCAGCGTTCAGTTCTTCCCACAACCGCTACCACCCGAAGTTTTTGCCCGATTAGTGGTGGTTAAACCGGAAGGATTGGTGCCACTGCCGGGAGATTACGCACTGGAAAAAGTACGCAATATCCGCCGCAGCGCTAAAGAGCGGGTGTTTGTCACCAATGCGCTTCGCGCGCTACGTCAAGTCAGTCCGACCGGCAATATCCGCGATATCCCCTTCGTGGTGCTGGTTGGCGGCTCGTCACTGGACTTCGAAATCCCGCAATTGGTCACCGACGCCCTTTCTCACTACAAGCTGGTGGCCGGTCGCGGCAATATCCGCGCCAGCGAAGGCCCGCGTAATGCGGTTGCCACCGGATTGATTCTGTCCTGGCAACGGGAGAATCACGCATGAACTTTACCCAAGATGCACCCGCAATTGTTATCAGCTTGACCTCGCCAACACCCGAGGCGGTCTGGCACCAAGTGTTACTAGGGATTGAGGAAGAAGGCATTCCCTGGCAGTGGCAGCAAGACGATGACACGGATGCCATTCTCCGCGCCTGGCAGGCGGCGACCCGCTCACCACTATTGGTGGGGCTGGCGTGTTCTGCCGACGAAGTTATCGTGCATTTTCGTCATTTACCCCCCGCCAGCCCGCTGTTCCGGCAGCCACTGGCACAAGACGAAGACCCATTACGGCGACTGGGTAACAACGCCGCCCGATTAGTCAAAGGTTTACCGTTTAAGTAATCACACTCAAATTAACAAGGAACTCATATCTATGAACAACGCACTGGGACTCATCGAAACCAAAGGGCTGGTCGCTGCCATCGAAGCGGCTGATGCCATGGTCAAATCTGCCAACGTACAGCTCGTGGGATACGAAAAAATCGGCTCCGGCTTGGTGACTGTCATGGTTCGCGGCGATGTCGGCGCAGTTAAAGCGGCGGTTGATGCCGGTTCTGCGGCGGCCAGCGCAGTGGGTGAAGTGAAATCTTGCCATGTGATCCCACGCCCACACAGCGATGTAGAAGCCATTTTACCGACCTCTGCCTAAGGGTAAGAAGAGGAGCACCGCGTGAAAACGTCACTGGGTTTACTTGAAGTTAGCGGTCTGGCGCTGGCGATTGGTGCAGCGGATGTCATGGCAAAAGCGGCATCCGTCACCCTGATTGGAATAGAAAAAACCAACGGCTCCGGCTGGATGTTAATCCGTCTGACCGGTGATGTGGCTTCCGTTCAGGCGGCAATCAGTACCGGAGCCGCCTTTGCCCAACTGCATCAAGGGCTGGTCTCAAGTGCGGTGCTGGCCCGTCCGGCAGATACCCTAATGGCGTATTGGCAAGCGCCACACATTGAGCCAGTCGCCACTGAAACCACCACCTTAAGCGAACCTACGCAACAGGTTGTCGCCGAAAGAGTTATGACAGAAAGCCCCACCATCGACGAGTGCGATGAAGCAGAAGCCCCACGACCTGCCGCTACCGCCACCGACGATGAACCAGAAATTGCCTTGGGTGTGGCAATAATGGATTTGGATGTAGCAAGACAAAGTGCAGAAAGTGAGGCCCCGCCAGCTCCTCGTGTGAGCTGCAATCTCTGCCTCGACCCGGCTTGCCGACGCCATAAAGGTGAGCCTCGCTTTCGCTGTATTCACTTGGGTAAACGAGGAAAAGTCTGATGGAAAAAGCGTTACTGGAACCCGTTGTCAGTAAGATCCTCGACGAAATGCGTCTTCGTCCGATCCCGCTTGGGGTTTCCAATCGACACCTGCACCTTTCGGTGCAGGATTACCAACAATTGTTCCCCGATCAGCCGCTGATTGAGAAAAAAGCACTGCTCCAGCCAGGCCAGTTCGCCGCTGCTCAGACGGTGACCTTGGTCGGGCCGAAAGGCAGCTTGAAGAATGTCCGTATTCTGGGGCCACTGCGCAGCTACAGTCAGGTTGAGATCTCTCGTACCGACGCCCGCACACTGGGTATCAATGCCCCTCTGCGGATGTCGGGCAATCTGGCTGACACGCCAGCTATCCGGCTGGTCAGCCCCTATGGCGAGCTGGAATTGCCACAGGGTGTGATTGTGGCTTTGCGCCATATCCATATGTCGCCACTGGATGCCCTTATCTATCGGGTCAAACACGGCGACCGGGTGCAAGTGGCCATCCACGGCAGTGGCCGCCGGTTGATTATGGATGATGTTGCTATCCGCGTTTCACCCCAAATGAAACTGGAAATGCACATTGATACCGACGAGGCCAATGCCGCCGGAGCCGATGACCCGGCAGCTTTTGCAACTTTGCTACCCCCAGCACGGACAATGCAACCATGAATCTGACTCAGGCGCAAACCGAACAGCTGGTCAGCCAGATTGTCACGCGGTTGGCTGAGCGCGAACGCCGGGTTCACGCCCTGCTATTGCCTCAGCTACGCGCCGGGCTGGATACATCGGTATTCCTGCACCATGCCACGCTGCATCTAATGTTGCCGGATTTGGCGTTTATCCATCAACTGGCGCAGTTCGATACCCACTGTCCTGCGGTGGTGGCCTTGAACGAGGCCTGGTCGTGGGGCATGAAAGTGCATATCAGCCTGCACCGTCAACTGTTACCCGCCCTGCCCATGACGGCACTGCGCCCGTTGCCGCTAACTTTCAGTGACAACCAAGGTCTGGCGGTACGGCTACATGCAAGCAAGGTATTGAGTTATCGCGATATTGCCACACTTGCCCCCGGCTGGTTGCTGATTGCCAGCTCTACGTTGGTTACACCGCTGGCGCAGGAAACACTGTCAGCCCGTCACATTCAACTGTTAAGGCAGGAGTAAATCATGCAACTGGCCCGAGTGGTAGGTTCGGTGGTTTCAACACAAAAGTCGCCGACGCTGATCGGTAAGAAACTACTGTTGGTGCGCCGTGTCGCCGGTGATGGCTCGCTGCCTCCGGATAGCAACACGCCGGATGAAGTGGCGGTCGACTCTGTTGGCGCAGGTCAAGGTGAACTGGTGCTACTGTCCGGTGGTTCCAGTGCCCGGCGCGTTTTTGCCGAACCGAATGATGCCATCGACCTGGCGATTGTCGCCATCGTCGATGAATGCTCTTACTGATTAAGCGGTGATTTTATGAGCATCTATACCAAAACAGGTGATGCGGGCACTACCGCCCTGTTCACCGGTCAACGCGTCAAAAAAAGTCATCCTCGGGTGGAAACCTACGGCACCTTGGATGAACTGAATGCGGCACTCAGCCTGTGTGCCCGCGTGACACAAGGTGAAGAAAACCTTCAGTTACTCGATGCCGTACAACATCAACTGTTTTATTTCAGCGCTGAACTAGCCAGTGAGGGCATCGAAGCCCCACCCAGCGGGCGAAAAAGTATTAGCGAACCCGATATTCAAGCGCTGGAACACGCGGTGGACCGCTGCATGGCGCAACTGCCACCGGTGCACGGTTTTATCCTGCCCGGTAACACCGAAGCTGGAAGCCGCTTACATTTTGCCCGCACCTTGGCGCGGCGCTGCGAGCGGCGGTTAATCGAACTGGCCGAGAAAGTACCGGTGCGTCCGGTGTTATTGCAGTATCTCAACCGGCTATCGGACTGCTTGTATGCCCTGGCCCGCGATGAAGACCAACGCCAGACATTGCAACAAACAGCACAAACCGTGCTGGCGCGCTATTTAGCCGCAACCACGGAAAAACCCGTTGCGACCACTCAAACCGTGGGCGCTGGACTCGGATTTTCTGATGTTCACCAACTGGTTAAGTTAGCGGTTGCAGCCGCCATGAAATTACAAATTGCCGTAGTTGTGGCACTGGCCGACCGCCACGGCAACATGATTATGACCTACCGCATGCCCGATACCTTGCTGGTCAGCAGCGAGCTGGCACCGAAAAAAGCCTGGACCGCTGTCGCCTTGAAAACCGCTACCCACCAACTCAGTGCTGCCATTCAACCGGGGGCCGATCTGTTCCAACTAGAAGCCAGCACTGGCGGCAAAGTGGTGAGTTTTGGCGGGGGCTACCCACTGTGGCGTGACGGCCAATTGGTGGGAGGTTTAGGGATAAGCGGCGGTAGCGTCGAACAAGATATGCACATAGCAGAAGCGGCCATATCGGCTTTACATCTGAGGAATGAATAATGAATACCAATGACCTTGAATCGCTCATTCGCACTATCCTCACCGAGCAACTGACGCAGGTCACGGCCCCAGCCTCCAGCGCCATTTTTGCCAGCGTGGATGAAGCCATTAATGCTGCTCACAGCGCATTTTTGCGCTATCAGCAAAGCCCGATGAAAACTCGCAGCGCCATTATCCGCGCTATCCGTGAGCAACTAAAGTCACAACTCGTCTCTCTGTCCGAACGCGGCGCCAGTGAAACCGGCATGGGGAATAAAGAAGATAAATTCCTGAAAAATAAAGCTGCACTGGAAAACACTCCGGGTATTGAAGACCTGTCTACCACCGCCCTGACCGGTGATGGCGGCATGGTGTTATTCGAGTATTCACCCTTCGGCGTTATTGGTTCAGTCGCCCCCAGCACTAACCCGACCGAAACCATTATTAATAACAGCATCAGTATGTTGGCAGCGGGTAATGCAGTCTATTTCAGCCCCCACCCTGGTGCTAAAGCCGTGTCATTGGATCTCATCGCCCAAATTGAAGAGATCATTTTCAACAGTTGCGGCATTCGCAATCTGGTGGTGACAGTAAAAGAACCGAGTTTCGAAGCCACCCAACAGATGATGGCACACGACAAAATTGCCTTGCTCGCTATTACTGGTGGCCCGGCCATTGTGGCGATGGGCATGAAAAGCGGCAAGAAAGTGATTGGTGCCGGTGCGGGTAACCCACCTTGTCTGGTGGATGAAACCGCTGAGTTAGTTAAAGCGGCGCAGGATATCGTGGCAGGCGCTTCATTTGACTACAACCTGCCGTGCATTGCAGAGAAAAGCCTGATCGTGGTGGAAAGTGTTGCCGACCGTTTATTGCAACAGATGCAGGCCTTCGATGCATTACTGATAAGCCATCCGCAAGAGGTCGACAGCTTACGCAAAGCCTGCCTGACGCCGCAAGGCCATGCCAATAAAAATCTGGTGGGTAAAAGTCCCATTGAACTGCTGAAAGCCGCCGGCATCACCTGCCCGGCTAAAGCCCCGCGTCTGTTATTGGTCGAAGTGGCTGGTGACGATCCACTGGTCACCACCGAACAATTGATGCCGCTGTTACCGGTGGTGCGGGTAAAGGATTTTGATGCGGCCCTGACATTGGCATTGCACGTCGAGGGCGGCCTGCATCATACCGCAACCATGCACTCGCAAAATGTCTCGCGCTTGAATCTGGCTGCACGTTTGTTGCAAACCTCCATTTTTGTCAAAAATGGCCCGTCCTATGCCGGGATAGGTGTCGGCGGTGAAGGCTTTACCACCTTTACTATTGCCACCCCGACTGGTGAGGGTACTACCTCGGCGCGTACCTTTGCACGTCAACGCCGCTGTGTACTGACTAATGGTTTCTCTATTCGCTGAGCGAGGATGTATGAAAACTTTTTTCCTGCAAACACGCATTTATAGCGGGGAAGGCAGCCTCAAGGTGCTGCAACGCTTTCATCAGCGCAAAATTTGGATAGTTTGCGATGGCTTTTTAGCCACCTCTCCGCTGCTGGATAAACTGAGACAAGCCTTGCCAGCCGACAACCAAATTACCCTGTTCAGCGATATCACGCCGGATCCGAATATCGCCACCGTGGTGAAGGGGATTGAGCAGATGCAAGCACTGCGCCCCGACATAGTGATCGGTTTTGGCGGTGGTTCGGCACTGGATGCCGCCAAAGCCATTGTCTGGTTTAGCCGTAAACAAGGGCTGGAGATAGAAACCTGTATCGCCATCCCGACCACCAGCGGGACAGGCTCTGAGGTCACCAGCGCTTGTGTGATAAGTGATCCGGAGAAAAGCATTAAATATCCCATCTTTGACGATGAAATTTATCCTGATATCGCCATTTTGGATGCCGCACTGGTGGCGAGCGTGCCCCCCGTCATTACTGCCAATACCGGATTGGATGTGTTGACTCATGCGCTGGAGGCCTATGTATCACCGCGCGCCAGTGATTTTACCGATGCACTGGCAGAAAAAGCGGTACAACTGGTATTTCGCCATCTGGCAACCGCCTGCCGTAAAGGTGACTGCCTGATAACCCGCGGCAAAATGCACAATGCCTCGACGCTGGCCGGCATAGCATTCAGTCAGGCGGGACTGGGTATCAATCATGCCATCGCCCACCAATTGGGGGGGCAATTCCACATTGCTCACGGCTTAGCGAATGCCCTGTTGCTGGTGCCGGTGATTCGCTTTAACGCCGCAGATGCGCGAGCGCGTAAGCGTTATGCAAGATTGGCGAAGCTGTGCCATTTCAGCCCGGCCAATGGCGATGATCGCAGTGCAGTCAATCAGCTGGTTCACCAAATTGAGCAGCTAAAACGCCAGTGCGGGCTACCTCAGCCGTTGGCGGCAATGAAAGTTAATGAGCGCCAATTGCAGCAACATCTCCCCGACATGATTGCAGCAGCCCTTGCCGACATCACATTGCGCACCAACCCGCGCCCAGCCAGCGACCAGGATATCCGTGGGATTATCGAGGCGCTTTATGAGTGATATGCAGATGCCTGAGGCCAACGTGCTGCACTCGCCACCCGCTTATGGTGAACTGACACCCTGTGATGCAGCGACTATCCAACAGCGGGTGCGTGACGCCGGTGTGGTCGGAGCCGGTGGTGCCGGGTTCCCCACAGCGGTGAAGTTACAGGCACAGGCCGAGATTTTCCTGGTCAATGCCGCTGAGTGTGAACCGATGTTGAAAGTGGATCAGCAATTGATCCCACGCCAGGCGGCACGGCTGGTGCGCGGCGTGCTGTATGGCATGAAAGCCACCGGCGCAGGCGAAGGCATCATTGCGCTGAAAGCTAAGTATAAGGAGGCCATCGCAGCGCTGACACCGCTGCTGCCACCACAGATTCGGTTGCATATTTTACCCGATGTTTACCCCGCCGGAGATGAAGTGATCACCATCTGGTTGGCAACTGGCCGTCGGGTTCCACCTGCGGCGCTGCCCATCAGCATTGGGGTGGTGGTGAATAACGTGCAAACCCTGCTCAACGTGGCCCGCGCCGTTGAACAGCAGTGGCCGGTCACCCGCCGAACCCTCACAGTGAATGGTGCCGTAGCTCGGCCATTGACCTTGACGGTGCCACTGGGCACGTCACTGCGGGAAGTGTTGGCTTTGGCGGGTGGCGCGACCATTAATAACCCCGCTTATATTAATGGTGGCCCGATGATGGGCCATGCCCTGCATGACCTTGATCAGCCCGTCACCAAAACCACTGGCGGCCTGCTGGTATTGCCTGCTGATCATTTGCTGATTACCCGCCGTGCCCGCAGTGATAAGGATGTGCTTGCCATCGCTCGCACCGTCTGCGAACAGTGCCGTATGTGTACCGAACTCTGCCCGCGCCACCTTATCGGCCATGAATTACCGCCGCACCTGTTGGTACGGGCGATTATCTACCAGCAAGTCGCCACGCCAGATATTTTACTCAGCGCCCTGACCTGCTCGGAATGCAGTCTGTGTGAAAGCTATGCCTGCCCGGTGGATATCTCGCCGATGCGCATTAACCGCCTGCTGAAAACTCAGTTACGTGCGCAGGGTGCCCGCTATCAAGGGGAGCTACGCGAAGCTGACCCGATGGCGAAATACCGCATGGTGCCAACAGCACGGTTGATCGCCCGCCTGGATTTAACCGACTGGTATCAGGCCGCACCGTTTAGTGAGGAGCCCTATCAGCCTCAACAGGTGATATTGCCATTACGCCAGCATATCGGTGCTACCGCAGAGGCCATCGTCGCAGTGGGGGAGCGGATAGAACAGGGCCAATTAATTGGGCAAATCCCGCATAACGCCTTGGGTGCACCACTGCACGCCAGTATCAGCGGCGTGGTTACTGCCATCGATGGCAGTGCCATCACGATAAGTCGCGGCTGATCGTGTTTTTTAAAGAGGAATCGGCATGTCACAAGCCATTGGAATTGTTGAATTAAGCAGTATTGCCAAAGGGATGGAAGTCTGCGACCTGATGCTAAAAAGTGCCAACGTCGACCTGTTGGTCAGCAAAACCCTGTGCCCCGGCAAGTATTTGCTGATGGTGGGAGGTGATATCGGGGCGGTGACTCAGTCGGTACAAAATGGTGAACGGCACAGCGGTCACTTATTGGTCGACAGCATCGTTTTGCCCAATCTTCATCCATCAGTATTACCCGCCATCAGCGGCCTGAACCCGGTGGAAAACCGTCAGGCGGCAGGTGTGGTGGAGACCTGGAGTGTTGTGGCCTGCATTACCGCCGCCGACCGCGCAGTGAAAGCCGCTAATGTCACTCTGGTACGTATTCATATGGCTTTTGGTATCGGTGGCAAATGTTATCAGGTGCTTAGCGGTGACATTGCCGATGTGCAAACCGCCGTCGAGGTCGCCAGCCAATGTGCGGGTGAAAAGGGATTATTGATATACAGCTCAGTTATCCCACGGCCCCATGAGGCGCTGTGGCGTCAGTTAGTTCAGGAGGCATGATGGAAGCAAATAGCACCCCCGAGCGCGTGATCCAGGAATATGTTCCCGGTAAACAGATAACCCTGGCGCACCTGATAGCTAACCCTAACAAGGCGCTTTATAAAAAACTGGGGCTAAACGATGTCAGCAGCGCCATTGGCATTTTGACCATTACCCCCAGTGAAGCCTCGATTATTGCCAGTGATATCGCCACCAAATCCGGCGCAGTCGAGATTGGTTTTATTGACCGATTTACGGGTGCCGTGGTGTTTACCGGTGATGTTTCCGCGGTGGAATACGCATTGAAACAGGTGATTCACACCTTGGGCGACATGATGAAATTCACTGCCTGCCCGATGACCCGGACCTGATGCCATGCAACGCATCATGTTGATTGGCCCCAGTCAGTGCGGCAAAACCTCGCTGATTCAGCGCTTACGCGGCGAGGCACTGAATTACCAGAAAACCCAGTCCATTATCTGGCAGGACAATGCCATAGATACGCCGGGTGAATATCTGGAAAACCGCTGTTTATACAGTGCGTTATTAGCCAGTGCTTGTGAAGCCGATGTGGTGGGGTTGGTACAAAATGCCGATGCCACGCAGAGCTGGTTTGCGCCAATGCTGGCGCAGGTTTTCAACAAACCGGTGATTGGCATCATCAGTAAAGCCGATACCGTCAGCCACACCGACCAACTGGGCTGGGCGGCGGATTGCCTGACCCAAGCGGGCGCACAACATATTTTTATCACCTCGGCGCAAACCGGCGAGGGGTTAACTGACCTTATGACTTATTTGAATCCCTTATGACTTATTTAAAACATTGTGGAGAGTCGCATGTCCGGTAAGATTATGGCGATTAACGCCGGCAGTTCTTCGTTGAAATTTCAGCTGTTTTCCATGCTAAATGAACAGACCGGCCAACATCACGAGCAGGTGTTATGTCAGGGATTAATTGAACGCATTGGGATGGATGATGCGATATTTAACCTGCGAGTCGGTGATGTGCAATGGCGAGAAACCTTACCCATCGCGGATTGCCGTCAAGGCGCTGAACACCTGCTTCGGGCGCTGATTGAGCACAATATTATTGACTCATTAGACGAAATCATTGGCGTCGGTCATCGTGTTGCCCACGGCGGTGAAACCTTTGCCGATTCGGTACTGATTACCCCGCAAATACTGGATAAAATTGAACAGCTTGGCACATTAGCGCCGCTGCATAACCCGGTGAATGCATTAGGTATTCGCGTGTTCCAGCTTGCCCTGCCCCATGCCAGCGCCGTGGCAGTATTTGATACCGCATTCCATCAAACATTGAGTCAGACCTCATACCTATACCCGCTGCCGTGGCGCTATTACGAAGAGTTGGGAATTCGTCGTTACGGCTTTCACGGCACCAGTCATAAATATGTCAGTGCGGTCTGTGCTGAGCGAATGGGCCAGCCATTGGCAGCGCTACGTATTGTCTCCTGCCATCTCGGTAATGGTTCCAGTATTTGCGCTATCGGCCACGGGAAGTCCGTCAATACCTCGATGGGATTTACCCCCCAGGCAGGAGTAATGATGGGCACCCGTAGCGGCGATATTGATCCATCAATCCTGCCTTTTATTCAGCAAACAGAAGGCAAAAGTGCGGTTGAAATTAACCATCTGATCAATAACCAATCCGGTTTGCTGGGTATCTCCGGCATTTCTCATGATTATCGTGATGTGGAACAAGCGGCCGATAACGGCAACCGCCGTGCAGCATTAGCTCTTGAACTGTTCGCTGAGCGGATCCGCGCCGTGATTGGCAGCTATATCGTGCAATTGGGGGGGATTGATGCGCTTATCTTTACCGGCGGCATTGGTGAAAACTCACGTAGCGCCCGCCAGCAGATATGCCGGGAGCTGGCATTCCTGGGGATTGAGTTGGATCAAGAAAAGAACATGAGAAATCAGTTCTTTATTCAGCAAGATGCCGCACCGGTACAAATTGCCATCGTCAATACTAATGAAGAATTAATGATAGCCCGTGATGTCCTGCGCGTGGCACTGAACCTGCCGGTACAACCGGCCCTCGCCACACAATGAGAGGCAATATGAAAAGTGGAAAAGTTTGGCTAGTCGGTGCGGGGCCGGGGGATGCAGCACTGATTACAGTGAAAGGCTTACATGCCATTCGTCGCGCTGAAGCGCTGGTCTATGACCGGTTAGTCTGTGCGGAATTATTAGCTGAAGCACCAGACGGTTGTGAAATGATTAATGTGGGCAAAACACCCAACCATCATTTGGTACCACAACCGCAAATCAATGAAATTCTAGTGGATTGTGCTCAACGCGGCTTGAATGTGGTGCGGCTAAAAGGCGGCGACCCTTATGTCTTCGGCCGTGGCGGAGAAGAAGCCGAAGCACTGGCTCTGGCGGATATTCCGTTTGAAGTGGTGCCGGGGATCAGCTCCGCCATCGGTGGATTGGCCTATGCGGGTATCCCGGTGACCCATCGTGATTATGCCTCAGGTTTTCATGTGGTTACCGGCCATCTACGTCAGGGCAATGAGCCACAGGATTGGGCAACACTGGCAAAACTGGAAGGTACATTGATTATCCTGATGGGCATGACGCAACTGGCCACCATTTGTCAGCAATTGATTGCTGGCGGCAAAGCGCCCACCACACCTGCGGCGGTGGTGATGTATGCCAGCCATCAGCAACAGCAAGTAGCCAGTGGCACTCTGACCACGTTAGCTGATCAAGTTGCGGCGCAAGGATTATCAGCCCCGGCACTGATTGTTATCGGTGATGTGGTGCGCTTGCGCGACCTACTGGCATTCACACCAGAAGTGTTGTCGCTAAACTCAATTCCCTCGCTTATGGTACTCTGAACACACATCCTAAATAGGGGAATAACGCAGCAATGAGCGAACATGGCGGGAATGTGCTGGAAATGGCACTGAAAATCGGGACAAACGCCGAGAACATTATTGATTTCAGTGCCAATATTAATCCGTTGGGAATGCCAGACTCCCTAAAAACCGCCATTGTTAAACAGTTAGCACGCGCGGAACACTACCCTGATGTTGAGTATCGCCAACTGCACAGTGCACTGGCCCGCGCTCACCATTGTTTGCCAGAAAATATCATGGCAGGCAATGGTGCAACCGAACTGATTTATGCAGTAGTGCATTACCTGCAACCTCGCACTGCCCTGCTGCTGACACCGGGTTTTGCTGAATACCGTCGCGCCCTGCAACGGGTCGGTTGCCAGATTGATGATTATCAGATGAGTGACGCTGATGGCTATCAGCCCGATGAACGGCTGCTGGCGGTATTAGAACAGCAGCGCCCTGACTGCCTGTTTCTGGCAACCCCCAATAACCCGACTGGATTAATGCCAGATACTAACCTGCTGCAAGCTATTGTACGCTGCTGCCATCAATACCAAATTGCGTTAATTGTTGATGAAGCCTTTATTGATTTCCTCCCTGATGCGCCGGGACTTATCCCACAATTAGCTGATTTCCCTCACCTTTATGTATTGCGCTCACTGACCAAGTTTTTCGCGATTCCAGGGTTGCGGTTGGGATACTTGCTTAGCGGTGATTTGCAGGGTATCGAGCAGATGAAACAGCAGCGCGAACCCTGGACCATCAATGCCTTCGCCGCATTGGCAGGTGAGATTATTCTCGATGACCAGCCTTATATTCAAGCCACTCATGAATGGTTGGCACAGCAGCAGCACTGGCTATATCAGCAATTGTGCGCTATTCCCGCATTGCAGGTGTGGCAAGGTTGCGCCAACTATCTTTTCCTACGCTGTTTAAGGCCGGAAATAGCGCTACAACCGGCATTATTACAGCACCATATTCTGATTCGCCATTGCGCCAATTACCCCGGATTGACCCGCGACCACTATCGTGTGGCCATCAAAAGTGCAACGGACAATCAACGACTGGTCACCGCGTTACAACAGGTTTTTAGCCATGGCTGAAGCCCGTTGCCCCGCCTCCTGTGGTGAGTTGATTCAGGGCTGGATACTGGGTGGGGAGAAGCTCATTTCTTGCCCGATAAACTGGTTTAGCACGGTATCAGTGACCGACGGTGTGCCGGGCAGCCACGAACGGCCACGGATGCGCCAAATGCTGAAGGCAGTATTGGCTTATTTTGACCAACCAGCAGAGATGGCCCGTGGCCTGCATATCAATTTTGATTCTACCATTCCGGTGGCAAAAGGGTTAGCCAGCAGCACCGCAGATATTGCCGCCACTGCTCTGGCAACCGCACGTCACTTGGGGGAAACTCTGGATGAAGCCGCACTGGCTGCCTTGTGTGTTAGCCTTGAACCCACTGACAGCACCTTGTTTCAACGGCTGACCCTGTTTGATCATCAAACCGCCGCCACACAGATTGCTTATGATTGGCAACCCTGCGTGGATATTTTGCTACTGGAAAGCCCACAATGCCTCAATACCGAGGATTATCATCGTCGACATCGCCAGACAGCCCTACTGGCAAGCGCCCCATCGTTAGAGCAAGCATGGCAATTGTTTACGCAGGCCGCTGAGCGCCATGATTGCGCCCTGCTAGGCCAGTCCACCACACTTAGTGCACAGGCCAGCCAGCACCTACTGGTTAAACCCGATTTCTGCGCTCTGCTGGAATTAGTCGAAGAGCTAGATTTATATGGACTGAATGTGGCACACAGCGGCAGTGTGGTGGGTTTATTATTAGACCGTCAACGCCATGATGTGGAACAGCTTTATTGGCAATTACAACAGCGCAATATCATGCAAAACTACCCGAGCCAGCACTTATTAACTATGGTGCCCGGCGGGGTGCGCTAGCGTAGAGCACGATATATTTTGAATATCTGCAATCGTTGGGCTTAATTCATGCCTCAATCTCTTAGCTGTATAAAATAGATTAATCCTTATAAAATAGTAAAAATAATTATTTTATTTTTAATTAATTTATTTTTTTCATTGCAAAACTATAAATAATGATCTAATTTTCAGTAAATATGACTCATGCAAAAACTTACTCAGGAATATTATTAGTTTAATTACTATTTTCATATGAATTAACAAAAATAAAATAATTTAGTGAAAAACTTAAAAATAGATTGATTTTCTTAAACATCATAACAGCTATAAACTTAATAACGGAGTGTTGGTTATATGAAGAGAAGAAAAAGTCAACTCACGCCGGAACTTAACACTATAAAAATAGTATTTGATTCTATGTTTATAACAAAAATACATAATAGCATATGCACCACGACGTTATTCGAAGACTTCTTAATTGCAATAATTGAAGAGACGTCATTTTCTAAAAACGAAATTTACTTAATAGATAGCTTAATGAATAAATGTAGTTATCTATCATACTTAGAAATATTAGAACTTTATTTTAATGTAGATATATCAAATAAAGATAAAGTGTATATTTTTGACAACGATTTTTTTCAGAATATTGGTGATATAGGTGAACTGGCAAAAAAGAAGAAAATAAACACTTGTATAGTTTTAAGTATTGCCCTAAATGAGAAAATAACTGCTGTTGTATCTCTATTTGGAAAAAAAAGTAATCTGGCAGACATTAATAATAAAAGCGTACAAATTGCATTAAGAGAAACATTGCTTAAATTAATAAATAACATTCTTAATTACATCAAATCCCACAAAAAACCGCACTGCGATGCCGATAATGACATATTACATCTCACTTCCGTAGAAATAGATATTTTAAGGTATTCTGCCGATGGGTTTACTTCCAAAGAAATAGCGCATAAAATATCTCTATCTAAGAGTGGGGTTGACTTTCATCTTGTGAGCCTTAAAAATAAATTGAAATGTAGGAATAAAACGCAAGTCATTGCAAAAGCAATATCACTCTGCTTAATTTGAAAATATAAATAAAAAATAGACTGATATTATTTTTTTGTAATCAATTTATCCGTTCGGGAAGCCTCATTATATTATCGACAGTTTGGTTAGCCAACGCCAACACCACAAAAAAAGCATTTACTATCCATAACCTAGTATGTGCTGGTATTCCAACAAACCAAATACTTTCTATTTCCTTAAAATAGGGATAACTTATCCCTAGCGAAGAGGATATTAGAATAGCGTCCTTCGCGTGTTCACTGTGGATATCAATCACAATATGCCCTTTACTATCAAAAAAGTAGTAGGGTAAACAATAACCAGTTGCGCAAACAATCGCATCAAAATGCTTATCACCCTCTCCCCAATCGATTCGCCACACATCAGGGCTGCGCGCCGAAATTGAGATATCACCGATCTCTCCTTTTTGTACAAAAAGAACACCATTATCTATATATTGCAGAATTTTCCGTGCATTAATTAATGGAATCGATGATAAGTATCGATGAATTATCTTCATAAAATCGGGATGAAAAGAACCCACAAAATAGGATGTGTTAGCTAGATGAATTTCATTCATTACATTCAAAAAGTTGACTGTAATATCTTGCCATTGGCACTTTCCTTTCTCAGCAATAGAGATTTCTTCATAAAGTCGATCGCGATAATTTCTGACAAAAGAGAACTGGTCTCGCCACGATTCATTTGTGTGTTTTTTGAGAAGCCCAACGAAGTATTTAATATAGCTATATTTTAATGAATCTACAGTAGGCATTGTACTTCTACGCTCTCTGAGCATCATTATTATTGACGCCAGACGATCTTGGTCAATAATAGCATCATCAGTACATCTCATCAAATAAGTTCGGACGGCAGGAATACTTCCTGAAGGCGATATCATGGTGACCTGATGACTTTCACGACAAAGTAATATTGCTGTATCTATTGCTGACAGCTTACTACCAATAACAAGTACCCGAGAGTGAGCGGGAATCCGGGCTAACATATGCATTTCTGGATAAGGGCTGCGAATAAAGGTCGGGTGAGATAAGCACAGACTAAACGCATCAGGAATGCGAGAACAGCCATAGCCCGTACAGAAAACGACATCTGTCACCACCAGTGATTGAGGTTTTAGAACATCGCCAAACATAACTGAATAACAACGAGGAGCATTTATCTTCAACGAAATAAATAAGTGAGGGATATGGATAACCACAATACCGTCTCTATGCGCGATAGCAAAATACTCACGAAAACGGTCCGCCAAATAATTGCCTACCCATTTCCTGGGAACAAAAGATTCAGTGGTAACAACGTGACCACTGGCGATTAGATAATCATAAAAATCAAGCGGTTTATCTGCCAATATTGACATGGTATCTACTGAGGTATTACACAGTACATCTTCATCTACATTGGAGAACGCCATGCCAGGGCCAATGGGTGAAGGTTCAATAATATAAATAAGTTGTGTAGCATGACGCAGCACCGCAGCAATAAATGTGGCGACTCCCGCAACACCACCGCCTATAATAGCAATACTTCTTTTTTTAGAGCTCATAATGTTATTCCGAAGATATACTTTAATATTATCACTCGATAGTTTAATTATATAATTACTTAATAATAATCATCGTATCATTTAACATATCTAAAGATAGTAAAAAATAAACATTCCATTTCTTATAAAATATGATACAAGTAAAAATAAAATTTAAAACTATCAAATTTAATAGTTATTAATTATATCTTATATAGTATAAGAAGTTACGCTAATAGTTATGTCAATAAATTATTAATAATAACCATATGAATTATCAGTGTGTTTATTTATATCGTAACCAGCATAATAGGTGTCAAGACTCGCCAAATAGCATCAACTGATAAACCATAATGTCCATGTAAAAAGCACTGTTATTACCCTTCCACCTACCATTTTTATGCAACTCTCTTTGTTCTCCCCCTCAGGATCATGATGCCAGTCACAAACTGGGAAAGCAGCTATTTCATCCATGTAAATAGCATTTATAGATATGGGGAAAATGGCTATCGAGGCAGTAGAGTCCACCTACAGGAAATGTAGTGCAGATGTAAAATCTGCTCCTGATAAATCTTCATTTTTTTAAAAACATAAATAAAACTTTAGTAATACAGAATATTGCGTCAACACCTAACTACGATAGCCTCAACCTACATTAGCTCCGGGAGCCTTAGATGAAAAAACTGAGTGTAAAAACGTTATTGGCGGCCAGTCTGTTTAGCATGATGGTGTGCTCAGGCAGTGCTTTGGCACAAGAAGTCGAAGTCGTCAATATTTCGAAAATCGCCGGAATGCCTTGGTTCAACCGCATGGGCGAAGGGGTGGAACGCGCCGGTAAAGATCTCGGCATCAAAGCCTATCAAGTCGGCCCATCCAGTACTGATGCCCCACAACAAGTGAAGATCATTGAAGATTTAATCGCCAAAAAAGTCAGCGCCATCAGTATCGTGCCAAACGATGCTGATGTGCTGGAACCGGTATTCAAGAAAGCGCGCGATGCTGGCATCGTGGTATTAACCAACGAATCTCCGGGGCAGCCTAGCGCTAACTGGGATATCGAAATCATTGATAACGCCAAATTCGCTGCCGATAACGTGGAAGAAATGGCAAAAGCTATGGGCGGTAAAGGCGGCTATGTGATTTATGTGGGTAGCCTGACCGTACCACAACATAACCTGTGGGCCGATTTGTTTGTTAAATACCAGAAAGAGCATTACCCGGAAATGTTTGAAGTGACCAGCCGTATGCCTGTCGCTGAGAGCATTGATGACTCACGCCGTACCACACTGGATTTGATGAAAGCGCATAGTGATTTGAAAGGTATTGTGGCTTTCGGTTCACAAGGCCCGATTGGTGCAGGCCGTGCAGTGAAAGAAAAACGGGCGAAAAACAATGTCCATGTGTTCGGCATGATGATCCCATCTCAGGCTGCATCGCTGGTTAAAAGTGGCGATATCGCCATGGGCGTGACTTATGACCCAGGTTCTGCTGGTTATGCCATGACAGCGGTAGCGGATAAAGTGCTGAAAGGTGAGAAAATCGAAACAGGCATGGAGATCCCAGGAGTAGGTAAAGCGGAAGTTGATCAAGCTAAACACCTGATTCAGTTCCACAATGTGTTGCGAGTTACCAAAGATAACGTGGATTCGCTGTATTGATTCACTGAGTTATTGCAGAGCCGGATGCCCTGTCCGGCTCTGATATTAATACCCGCTTGGATCAAGAGGATGTAGGATCTATGCAGCCATTTATTACCCTGGAAAATATCAGTAAAACCTTTTATGGCGTCAAAGCGCTGGATAAGGTGGCTATGACCCTGTTACCCGGTGAGGTACATTGCCTTGCAGGGCAAAACGGTTGCGGCAAATCCACACTGATCAAGATTATCTCCGGTGTTTATCAACCCGACACCGACGCCACGATGACTATTGATGGCAAAACCTATTCAACCCTGACTCCCATTGAATCTGTCCGACTGGGGATTCAGGTGATTTATCAAGATTTATCATTATTCCCCAACTTGACCGTGGCTGAGAATATCGCCATGAACCATTATCACCATCATCTGTGGGTGAACAAACGTCAGATGCGGGAAACCGCCGAGCGTGTCATCAAGAGCATTGATGCCCATCTTAATCTGGATGAATTGGTTGAAAACCTCCCCATTGCCCAGAAACAGTTAGTCGCCATCTGCCGTGCGCTGGCGCAGGATGCCCGGCTAATTGTGATGGATGAACCGACCGCATCGCTGACCCGGCAAGAGGTTAACGGCTTGCTGCGGGTGGTGCATGAACTGAAATCACGCAATATCTGCGTGGTATTTGTCAGCCACCGGTTGAGCGAAGTGCTGGAAATTTCAGACCGTATTACCGTGCTCAAAGATGGTAACTGGGTCGGAACCTACCCTGCCGCTGAAGTTGATAATGCACGGCTGGCCTGGCTGATGACCGGTATGAAATTTGATTTTCAGGTGCTGCCACCCTATAGCGCTTCGCTTGCGCCAGTGCTGGCAGTGGAAGAGCTTTCCCGTGGCAACGAATATCACGATATCTCACTGACATTGCATCCAGGTGAAATTGTCTCACTGGTCGGCTTATTGGGTTCTGGCCGCACAGAATTGTGCCTCAGTCTATTTGGTTTAACTGCACCAGAGTCAGGCACCATTCGTATCAATGATAAGCCGATGTATTTTACCAGTAACCGCGATGCTATTGCCGCTGGCGTGGGTTATGTCTCAGAAGATCGCATGAGTACCGGACTGATCATGGAACAATCAATTCGCGACAATATCAGCGCCACCGTTTTACACCGGCTTAAAAACACTTTCCACCTGATGCGTACCGAGCGAGTCGATACATTGGTCGAAGACATGGTTAAGCACCTATCTATCAAAATTGGTAATAGCGATTTACCGGTCAATACCTTATCTGGCGGTAATGCACAGCGTATTGCCATTGCCAAATGGCTGGCAACCGACCCACAAATATTGATTCTCGACTCACCAACCGTTGGGGTAGATATCGCCAATAAAGCCGGTATTTATAATATTATCAATGCACTGGCAGCTCGGGGGATTGCGGTATTAATGGTTTGTGATGAGATTGATGAAGCCTACTTTAATAGCCACCGTATTTTAGTGATGCGGTCTGGGCGGCTGGTGCAGGAGTTCTTGCCAGGTAACAGCAGCGAAGCAGCCATTGCGGAGGTAGTAAATGGCTAATCCCCATGCGCTTAATAAACCTGATGTTGGTAAAACAGGTCTATTTAATAAAGAACATCTGAAACGCCATGAAGTGATGTTGGCTTTCACCATATTGATTATTTCGACTTATCTTGCTTTCACCAGTCCAGATTTTCTGACGCTCGCCAATATTTATGACTTGATAAATAACTATGCCATGTTGACCATCTTGGCCTGTGGCTTATTTATCGTATTGATTTCTGGCGGTATTGATATTTCATTCCCGGCGATGACCATTATCTCGCAATATGTCATGGTGACATTAATTGTGAAGTTTGGTGGCAACTTCCCGGTGGCTTTCGCACTAGCCGGTGGTATCGGCTTATTATTGGGGTTAATTAATGCGCTGTTAGTTAATCGCCTGCGCGTGCCGTCTATCATTATCACCATTTCCACGCTGAATATATTCTACGGATTGCTGCTGTATCTCAGTCGTGGTGTTTGGCTATATACCTATCCGGAATGGTTCGAACATGGGCCAATGCTGTTCTCCTTCACCGCCGCCGATGGCTATGACTATGGTCTTTCGTTACCCATATTGACATTGCTGGCGACTATTATTGTCACAGCTCTGCTGATGACACGCACCAGTATTGGTCGGCAAATTTATGCATTGGGCGGTAATCAGGAAGCAGCCTCCCGCATGGGATTCAGCATCCTCAAGCTGCAACTGTTTGTTTATGGCTATATGGGCTTTCTATCCGGCATCGCCGGTGTAGTGCAGTCCTATACCGTCTTGACGGTAGCGCCCGACTCATTGCTCGGTTATGAACTCACCGTGCTGGCAGCCGTGGTGCTGGGTGGCACCAGTATTGTTGGCGGGCGCGGCACCCTAACCGGCACTCTGCTGGGGGTAATTTTGTTGGCAATATTACAAAATGGTTTGAATTTACTGGGTATTTCGTCGTACTGGCATACCGTGGTTATCGGTTTGGTGATTGTCATCAGTATCAGTGTGACCGCCTGGGGCCAACGTCATAAGGTAGGGATATAACCATGTCGAAAACAACTCAACGTGATCATACCGAGCGCTGGTTACTGGCTTTACTGCTGCTGGTTTCTATCGGGTTTAGCCTGTTTATTCCTTACGTGTTCTGGTCGACGGCTAACTTTCAATCTATCGCTTCACAAATCCCGGTCGCCGGAGTATTAACACTAGCGATGGCGATTACCATGCTGACCGGCGGTATCAACCTGTCAATTATTGCTACTGCGAATGCCAGTGCACTGGTAATGGCCTGGGTGTGTACCCATCTGGAGCCCACATTCAGCTCAATGGTATTGATGTTGCTGGCAGGAGCTTCGGTCGCTTTGGTGGTGGGGCTTATCAATGGGGTGCTTATCTCGGTGGTGCGTGTCTCCCCTATTTTGGCGACACTGGGCATCATGACCTTGCTCAAAGGCGTGAATGTGCTTATCTCTAAAGGATCGGCGATTTCTAATTTTCCTAACTATGTGCTGGCGTTAGATCGCAGCTATTTTCTCGGGGTTCCGGTACCACTTTATCTGTTTGCTGCGGTGGCGTTGGTTATTTGGCTTATTTTGGCCAAGACCCCGCTTGGCCGCCAGATATACCTGTCCGGTTCCAATGAAAAAGCCACTTTCTTCTCCGGAATTAATACTCGCCGCACGTTGATTTGGGTGTACGTGATTTCATCGTTACTGTGTGCCGTCGCGGCCTTGTTGATGATGTCCAAGCTAAACTCGGCCAAAGCCTCCTATGGCGAATCACTGTTACTTATCACTATCCTGGCGACGGTGTTAGGCGGGGTTAATCCTGATGGCGGGTTTGGTAAGATTGTCGGCATTGTGCTAGCACTGTTCCTGCTACAAATGCTGGAGAGCGGGCTGAATATCATGGGCGTGAGTAGTTATATCACCATGGCCCTGTGGGGTTCATTACTGTTGGCATTTATCTTTGTCAAAGGTGCGAAGATCCCAGCGTTTCGTTTCTTACGGCAAAATAAACCGTCAAACTAAACACAATTTAGCCAAAAGAAAAGGCTGGCGATTCATACCAGCCTTTCTATTAATAGCGGTAAAATAAGCTATTTCACGTTACGCTAAAGTTACTTAACTTCGCCCATCGCTTTCAGTTTTTTCGACAATTCACGGCGTTCTTTAGACAGATCTGCGTTTTTGATGATGTATTCATCGACACGATCTTCGTAGTCAACACGCATGTTAGCGATAATGGCTTGGACCTCTTCGATGCTCATCCCTGGCTTGATGTATTCACTCAGGTTATCGAGCAACAGAACGCGTTTTTGGTTATCACGAATTTTCTTTTCGTTATCAACGATTTCACGCTGCAACTTGTTTTTGCGACGGAACATACGCACAAACTCCAAAACGTCCTGGAAAGTTGGCTTACTTGCATTATCCATTTTCACACCTTCACTTAAGTTTTACACAAATTCAATTGCTGGTGACCAGGCTATGTGAACCATACCGCTTTGTTATGCCTGATGACAAGATTCATTGGCTAGACTTATCTTACCCGCTTTACCCGTCAGACAGAAATATCATCTGCCTGAATCCAACAATAGATCACCTGCGTAAAGTCATATTAATCAGATCGTCCAATTCCTCAAGCTGTTTGGTTAACTCCATACTCAGCCAAACATAGCCATAAATCGGTGTTTCTATCTGCTGCTCTTGCGTCACGGCCAACATCAATGATTTCAACTCAGTAGAGATTTCACTCAGCTCACCGGCAACTTCCCGCTCACGAGCAGGAGATCCATCGCGCAGGCTGTCACTTAATGTATTCAAAGTGCGGATTGTCATCAACTGAGTACTGCGCAAGCCTTTGGCATTGAGCATAATAAAATGGCTTTCCCGCGACGACCAATAAGCATCCACCAGCAATTCTAGCGTGCAAATCAGGTTGCGGCTCAGTGTCTGAATAGCCTCAAAAACGTCTTTATTAATATGAGATTCTTTACTGGCAGGCGCAATAAAAGTACGCATTTTAACCGACTGACTGAGTGCAGCTTTTAATTTAGGCTCTAACCGCGGGCGCTCGATAACATTGGGCGATAAATAAGCCGCATAGATTTGGCTGATGGCCCGCAGATTATCACTCATCTGCATACGCCAATGGGTGAAAGCGCGTTGTGGATAGACACTGGTAAAGACCAATGCCAATAATGAACCAAAAATAACATCGCCGCTGCGCCACAGAGCGGTAGTCATATCTCCTGGGGCAGATCCACACACCACCGCCAGAGTGATGCCGATGAGCAAAGCCATGTAGGGGCGCTTGCCCAACGTCAGGTAGCCGCACAAGAACATCACAACCCCACACCAGGTCAGCATAAGTGTTAAGGAATAAGACTCCAGATACAGAGCAATCAAGCCGGATATCGCACCAAAAACAGTCCCGCCAATACGTTGCATCGCTCTGGTCAGCACATTGCCCCAATAGGATATCGGCCCCATCACCACCACTAATGTGATCAGCGGCCAGGTACCTTCCGGAATAGCCAGTAAGCGAATAATCAGAAATGTTAAGATAAACGCTAACGTAATACGTAAAGCGTGCGTAATGCGGTAATGGGTGTAGATCAGGTTATCCAATGGCGATATTTTTTTATTCAGGCGCACACATACCTACTTCTAAGAAGATACCAAAACCTAAGTTTAGCTGAGTTATTACGCGCTGGCATCGGATTAACCGTTACCAAAAGCAGCAGGGATAAATGGGGGGAATAAGTATTCCCCGTCAGGTATTGCCAGCCGGGAAATAAGCTTATTTAAAGTCAACCGCCATTTGTTGCACAATAGACACGCCAACGCTGGACTCGACACAACAAGCAATATAATCAGTGAAGCGTGGCGACCGCGGCATTCCCAAGCTGAGCAAACGTTCATTACTAAACCGCACGTTAAGCAGGGCAAATGCGCCATATAAGCGCATGGCTTTTAGCATTAGGCGCTCATTGCAGGGGCCAAAAATCCCTTTCAGTTGGTTACGCATTTGTACCAATGCACCGTATTCTACCTGGCAATAATCTGCCCCCATAGGTTTCTGTCGGGAAGCGGCTGACATCGCCTGATCAATCTGGGCAAAACTAACGCTATCTTTCTCGCCGGCTGAAATATGATAGATATTATCGGGTAAATTTGGATGCAGTAAAATACACACTAAAGCGTCTGCGCAATAATCGACTGGAATAACATCGATATAGTCATCCAGCGAGCACATGAACTTGCGTAGCATTAATGCCATGCGAAATACCCAAAAGATGCTGCTGGATGGCTGACAGCCCAGCCGGGTATGACCTACCACAATCGATGGTCGGGCAAATACCAAGGGTAGCCCTGGACATTCTTCAGCCAATAAGCACTCAATTGCTGATTTAGATTTAGTGTATTCCACCAAATGCGCGTCATCCTCTGCGGATAAAACCTGCTCGCTCACCACAGTATCGGCGTCGGGTGTGCAAGACATAGCTGTTCCCACATGGATGAATCTTTGTAAACCAGCAACCTGCGACATTCTTTTGCCAAAGGCTAATGTGCCATCGACATTCACTTTCCAGATTAGCGGGTTATTCCCGAATGATGCGACAGCAGCACAATTAATAACATGCGTCACCCCATCAATACGCGGGTCATTAATAAAACTGTCCGGTTCAGCTAAATCCCCTAATAAAATATGGCTAACATCAATTTTATTCAGTTGCCCATTAGGGAGATAAAATTTCGCCATATTCTCGCGAATACGTGTTAATCCCTGTTCCGGTGTATTAGCCCGGACTAATAATAAATAATTAAAATCTGAGTTTTCCAACAATAGCTTTTCGAGCATAGCTCCGCCCAGAAAACCTGTGGCACCGGTTAACAGAAGTGTTTTCACTTTGAGTCCTACTTATTATATTCAGTAGGCGGATTGTATGAATAGCTAAGTAAACGGCAGGTAAATATTAGTTGGATCGACACATTTTGACTGAAACATAATTATTTCAAAATAAATCCTGACGTCCCGACCCGCCTGAAATGATATTCTAGCGCTAATGTCGTGGGGCACTGCGGCTTACTGCGGGCAGTGCCTCATCATAAAGAATGACCATAGTAAAAAGGGTTAAACCGCATAATGTCAGATAAAAACAAGCAACCAACATTCTACATTCATGATTATGAGACTTTCGGTCAGCGCCCCGCGTTAGACAGGCCAGCACAGTTTGCCGGGGTTCGTACCGATTTGGATTTCAATATCATCGAAGAACCGCTGGTGGTTTACTGCGCCCCCGCAGATGACTACCTGCCGCAGCCGGAAGCCGTGATGATAACCGGCATCACCCCGCAACATGCCTTAGCCAATGGGGTGAATGAAGCCGAGTTTGCCCGTCAAATCCATCAAGCTTTCAATGTGCCCGGTACCTGTATTCTTGGTTACAACAATATTCGTTTTGATGATGAAGTTAGTCGCAATATTTTCTATCGTAATTTTTATGACCCTTATGCCTACAGCTGGCAAGGGGGGAACTCTCGCTGGGACTTACTCGATGTGATGCGCGCCTGCTACGCCCTGCGCCCCGAGGGTATTGTCTGGCCGGAAAACGAAGAGGGTTTACCCAGTTTCAAATTGGAGCATTTGACCAAAGCCAACGGCGTTGAACACTTGCATGCCCATGATGCGATGTCTGATGTGTATGCCACTATCGCTATGGCAAAGCTGGTAAAACAAGCACAACCGCGGCTGTTTGATTACCTCTATCAGCACCGTAGTAAACACAAAATCAACGCATTGATTGATATTGCAGATATGACACCGCTGGTTCATGTATCTGGCATGTTTGGTGCGGCACGGGGCAACACCAGTTGGGTTGCCCCGTTGGCATGGCACCCTGAGAATAAAAATGCGGTGATTATGTGCGATCTGGCGGGTGATATGTCACCCCTGTTAGAGTTGGATAGCGATACACTGCGTGAGCGGCTTTATACCCGCCGCGACAAACTCAGTGCCCAAGATGCCGCCGTGCCACTGAAGCTGGTGCATATCAATAAATGCCCGGTACTCGCCCCCGCGAAAACTCTACTACCGGAAAATGCCGATCGTTTGGGCATTGATCGCCAACGCTGCCTGCAGAATTTGCAATTATTGCGGCAAAATTCGCAAGTCCGTGAAAAAGTGGTCGCCCTATTTGCAGAGGCCGAGCCTTTTGCTGTTTCTGATGATGTGGATGCTCAGTTGTATAACGGTTTTTTCAGTGATGCTGACCGCGCTACCATGAAAATCATTTTACAAACTGAACCGCAAAATCTGCCAGCACTCGATCTGACCTTCCAAGACCCACGGTTGGAAGCATTGTTATTCCGTTTCCGCGCACGTAATTATCCAAATACGTTGACTGACAGTGAGCAGCAGCGCTGGTTAGAGCATCGTCGCGAAGCGCTTAATCCAGAAAAAGTGCAAGACTATGTGCTGCAACTGGAGGCGTTATATAACCAGCATGAGGATGATAAAGAGAAGCTGGCACTGCTGAAAGCCCTGTTTGACTATGCCAGAGATCTGGTGAGCTAACCCCACCAGTGATAAATAGCCAATAAAAAATGGAGCCATTTTCAGGCTCCGTTTGAGGTTAATGACAAAGTGCCTGTAGTGGTGAAAACAGGCAGATCGTAAAGACGCCGTAAACCCTTCCGTGGGGGCTCGACCCGCGCCTTCCCTGGCGCGGACGCTTTACTCTTCTACCTGCCTTCACCTTGCAAGATCGAGTCCTCAGGGTTTGTCAGCAGTCTGAACGGAGCTATTTTCAGGCTCCGTTCTAGTCAACTATCACTTAATAGCAACACAGTTACTGTGCCAGTTCACCATTAAACTGTGGCAGTGCCTGACGGAATGCACGGGTTTTCCAGACCATATAAAGCAGGCCAATTGCGCCCCACACCAAGCCCAGCGTCATTGAGCTACTTTCCAGGTTCATCCACAGCACACCAACCGTTCCTGCGCCAATCATTGGCAGAACCAGGTAGCTGAAATGATCCCTGAACGACTTGTTACGGCGTTCACGGATATAGAACTGTGAAATCACCGACAGGTTAACGAAGGTAAAGGCCACCAGCGCGCCGAAGTTAATCAATGCCGTTGCTGTCACCAAGTCAAACGAGATAGCAGACAATGCTACGCCGCCAACCAGCAGTACGTTGATTGCCGGGGTACGCCATTTCGGATGCACGTAACCAAACACTTTCTCCGGGAATACTCCGTCTCGCCCCATCACATACAGTAGACGCGAAACACCGGCGTGTGCGGCCATACCTGATGCCAGTACGGTGACACAGGAGAAGCACAGAATAACTGACTGGAAGAATTTACCCGCAACAAACAACATGATTTCCGGCTGCGACGCATCAGGATCAGTGAAGCGTGAAATGTCTGGGAAATAGAGTTGCAGGAAATAAGACACCACAATAAAGATCACGCCGCCAATCAATGCCGTCAGGAAAATCGCTTTCGGGATCACTTTGCCCGCATTCGGGGTTTCTTCAGACAGCGAACTGATGCCATCGAAACCAAGGAATGAGAAGCACAGTATCGTGGCCCCGGTTATCATCGGTACCAAATGGGCATTTTCAGAATAGAACGGACGTGGGCTCACCAATGTGCCCGCACCTTCCCCCTGATAAACACCATGAATCAGCAGCCCCATGAAGACCACCATGATTGCCACCTGAACCACAACAATAACCGAGTTCAAGTTGGCTACCACGTTGATGCCACGCAGGTTGAACAGCGTCATTAGGCTGACCAGCGCGCCAACAAAAATCCACGATGGCACACCAGGGAAAATCGCTTCGAGATAAATTTTTGCCAACAGAATGTTAATCATCGGCATGAACAGATAGTCCAGCAATGATGACCAACCCACCATAAAGCCAACATTGGGGCTAATGGATTTCTGGGCATAGGTATAGGCCGAACCCGCGGACGGGAAGCGCTTAACCAATTTGCCATAGCTGATGGCAGTGAACAGCACCGCTATCAACGCAATGGCGTAAGAAGTCGCGACGTGACCATCGGTCAAGCCGGAAACAATGCCAAAAGTATCGAAAATGGTCATTGGCTGTAAATAAGCCAACCCCATCATCACAACTTGTACCAACGTCAGTGTTTTTCTAAGTTGAACGCGGTTATTGGTGCCAGTTTGATTGGTACCGACTGCAACAGTAGCGTTATGCGTCATGATTCAGCCTCCCCATACCTTTAACCCAATTTGCAAGTGTAGCTCGCAGGTCAGAGGTGACGGGGAAACTTCGTATCTGCCTGGGATACGTAAGTGGGGAAACGAGAGCGGTGAAACGGGTATGTGCCATACCTGTTGCGCCATAATCGCTGCATGTGCAGCGCATACCGGTGGGCACCGGTGCCAGTGTGAATAATTGCCCCATCTTTCTTTCCTCATAACGGCGATTTTCGTATGTGAATAATCGCTCGCGGACCTGTTTATCTATCCGGATCGTTGTCCGGCCTCTTGATTTGTGAAAACACGAATGCAAAAAAATAACCGACGCGTTTAAACGTCGGTTATTGCATGGCGCGTATTTTGCCCTAACTTGGGAGCAAAAAACAAGATGTTAAACCGCTTGAAACAATATTCTTATGGCGGTTTGATCTAAACGGCTATTCCCGCATGCTATCAGCGTGAGCGGCAGTTTCTACCCGCTCAATCGCTGCCCACATTTTGTCTGAATTCAGCTCAACAGGCAGATAATGAATTGACTCACTCGGCTTCAGAATTCGGTTAATCACCAGCTCAATGGCAGCGCGGTCATTGATATCAACATCTAGTGCCGCCAGATGTGTCGGTAAGCCCAATTGATTAAATGCCACAATCAGTGATTGTAAGGCTTCATCCTGTTCCAACAAGGCGGTCTGAACCAATATTCCATAGGCGACTTTAGTGCCATGCAGGAAATGTTCAGTTTGTGGCAATAGTGTCAAACCGTTATGTACCGCATGCGCAGCCGCCACTCGGGTATAGCGCTCACCCAGCCCACCGACCATACCACCACCGGCAATAATGGCATCGACCACATCCAGGAAATCTTGTGTCAACTCACCCTGTTTCACCGCTTGCAATGCGGCTTCACTCTGTTTGAGCAACACATTGCGAATCTCCAAGGCAGCCTGTAGCCCCAAACGAACCGTCAAAGATAAAGTTTCTGGTTGTGGGCTAAGAACCACCGCCTCGTACCATTTCGCCAGGGTATCGCCAATCCCAGCCAGCAGATATTCCACTGGCGCTTGCAAAATAATGCGCGGCTCGACTAATACTAAGTGATTGGCATCTTTGAAAATTTCGAAATTCAGTGCTTGTCCGGCATCGTTATACCAAACTGAAAGCGGTGTCCAGGCCGCACAGGTCGCGGCAATAGTGGGGATTGCCACCAATGGCAAGCCAAGTTTACGTGCCACCACTTTTGCCGTATCTAATACCGCCCCGCCCCCAATGCCTATCACGACTTGGCGATCACTGCCCGCCGCACTCACCAAATCAGCCACAGTAGATTCACTGCAATGGGTCGAAAATGAAGCGCGCACCGCCTGAGGGCTGTTAAATTCTGCTGGCAGATAATCAATGGCCGCGGCTAAAGCGCGCGCTCCATAGATCCACAGCGCATTTTCCAGTGCCACCTGAGGATAAAACTCACTCAGTTTGCCGATAGCGCCTGGAAAAGAAAAATAGTTGGCAGGCCCCACCTGCACTCGGATTGCGTTCGTGCTCATGCCCCTGTTCCTTTTAAATCATTATTTATTTTAAGTTGTGATGTCATCTGCGTTTTCCCATCTTAAGGGCATACTTATCATTGTTTAATAATTTTTTGATATACCTTAACTATTTTAGTTTGTTGCGAATAATAGAAACTGTGTTAAAAAAGAATGATATCAGCAGCATTATTGACTGCCTGTTTCGTTACAATCTTTTATAGGGCAGTCATTGAAATTATGTCTACCATCACTCCCGCCCGCCTTGAGATGCGAAATATCTCTATCTCGTTTTCTGGATTTCATGCCCTGCAACAAGTTGATTTCACACTGGAAGGTGGTTCGACTCATGCATTAGTCGGTGCTAATGGTGCGGGTAAATCGACCTTGATGGCGATCCTTTCCGGGGCTCACAATCACTATCGCGGTGAGATCTTCATTGATGGTCAGCAGGTAGATATTCACTCACCACGTCAGGCAAAACAGCATGGTATTCATGTGGTTCAGCAAGAAGTTGATGTTGCGCTGGTGCCAACTCTGTCGGTAGCAGAAAATATTATGCTGGATACGCTGGCTGAACAGGGTCACCTGTTTAACTGGCCGCAACTGTACCGTCAGGCAGAAGCACTACTCGAGCAACTCGATCTCAAATTGAATGTGCGCCAGCGCCTGGAATCCTGCACATTAGCCGAAAAGCAGCAGGTGCTGTTGGCCCGTGCCCTTTCCCATCAATGCCGTTTTCTGATTCTGGATGAGCCCACTGCGCCACTGGATCAAGAAGAGAGTGCGCGTTTGTTTAGAGTGGTTCGCCGCCTGCAATCCGAAGGGATAGCCATCGTTTTCATTTCGCACCGCATTCATGAATTACGGGAAGTTTGTGATCAATTGACCGTATTACGCGATGGCCGCAAGGTCAGCCATGATGCAATGGGTGACCTGAGTGGTGAACAAATTGTCGAAAAAATGCTCGGCCATACCTTGGATGATATTTACCCCCCTCGACGAACCGCTTTCAGTGACAAAACCTTATTGTCCGTTAAGGGGTTACATGACCAACACAAGTTACGCGATATCTCCCTGACATTGCGTGAAGGGGAAATATTGGGGATTGCCGGGTTAGCTGGCGCGGGTAAAACCGAATTATGCAAAGCCTTGTTTGGCGCCACGCCGAGCCGGGTTGATCAGGGTGAATTACAGGGTAGACCGTGGAAACCACGTTCGCCAGACCGCTCTGTCGCGCAGGGGTTGGCTTTGGTGCCAGAAGAGCGACGTAAAGAAGGCATTTTTATCCACGAAGGTATCCCGATGAACCTGAGTGTGGCCGCTGATGACAGCTTTTCGCGCTGGAGTATTTTTAGCCGTCGCCAGGAGTTGAATTGGGCCAAAGAGCTCATTCAGAGACTGGGAGTCCGCACCTCATCGCCGCAACAAAAACTGGCCCGTTTATCGGGGGGAAATCAGCAAAAAGTGGCGATAGGTAAGTGGCTGCGCGGGAATGCCCAAGTGCTGATTTTTGATGAGCCAACCAAAGGGGTGGATATCAAAGCCAAACAGGATCTATTCAATCTGATTGATGGGTTAGCGCAGCAGGGAAAAGGTATTATTTATGCTTCCGGTGAATTCTCTGAATTAGTCGGTTTATGTGATCGTATCTGTGTGTTGTGGGATGGGCGTATTGTGGCGGAACTGAATGCCGCCGATGTCGATGAAGAAACATTATTACTATTTTCAACCGGAGGAACCCCTCAGTGAGTAAAGAAATACCCCTGCCAGACGCGCAGCCGTGGCGTCACCAGTTGTTTGATTTTCTCTACAAATGGGGGATGTTACTCACCGTTGTGGCGCTAATCGCGTTATTTGGGCTAGCCTCAGACAATTTTCTTGATCCCAACAATATTATCAACATATTACGCTCCATTGCCATTGTGACGGTGATTGCCATCGGCGTGTCGATTTCCCTGTCGATTGGCGGCTTTGACTTATCGGTCGGTTCCACCGCGTCGCTGGCGAATGCCATCGTCGTATCACTGTTTGTCTGGTACGGGTTTGGCACTACCGGAGCCATCATCCTGACCTTGCTTATTTGTACTCTGGTGGGGCTGTTTAATGCCTTTCTGATTGTGGTGCTGAAAATCCCCGATATGCTGGCAACCCTGGCCAGCCTGTTTGTGATTCAGGGCGTGGCCATGACGTACAGCTATGGCGGCTCTATCACGCAGAATATGCTGCTACCCAGCGGCGATATGGCGGAAGGCGTCATTCCTGAGATGTTTTCAGCGCTGGGTCAAGTGCCGGTGATAGTGCTTATTATGTTGGCGGTAACGATTGTAGTGCAGTTGTATTTGTCGCTGACCAAACATGGCCGACGGATGTATGCCATCGGTGGGAATCCGGAAGCGGCACGTTTGGCAGGCATTCGAACCGTGCGTTATCGGGTGCTGGCTTATGTATTGTCATCTCTGCTAGCGGCACTGGGTGGAATTTTGCTGGCATCCAGGATTGGCTCATCACAAGTCAATGCCGGCGGCGGCTATCTGATGGATGCCGTAGCAGCAGCCTATATTGGTTTTTCACTCGCAGGTTCCGGTAAACCCAATGCCTTCGGCACCTTAATTGGTGCGGTTATCCTTGGTGTGCTGCAAAACGGGCTGGTGATGCTGTCAGTGCCTTACTACGCGATGGATATTATCAAAGGATTGGTTCTCGCGATGGCGCTGGCACTGACCTATATTCATCAGAAGCGGTGATATACAGATAAGTGAAAGGCTGTACGTAGTATGCAGCCCTTTCATTTGATTAATTCAAAGGCATCCGGTTGGGGTCGGGATACTGATATTCAAACCCCAACTCACTGCAAATCTTACTGCCATCAATCTCGCGTGGTGCTTCCTCTGCCTCTTCTGGTGCAAACTCAGGTGGTGTCAGTTGTAACCCACGTGCGCACTCAGGGTAAAAATCGCGTTTGCGCGGATGGGCTGGCGCGCACAGGTTGTAAATATGGCCGCCTCTAGGCAGATTGAGCAGTAATTCGATGGCGGAGATGACATCTTCCTGATGTACCAAATTAACGCCCTGCGAACCGCCTTTCACATTGGTTTTACCCGCAAGGAAACGGCCCGGATGGCGATCTGTCCCCACCAGCCCCGCCAGGCGTAAAATATCCACCGAGGTATTGGGTAATTTGTGCAACCAGAGTTCGAGCTCTGCCAGAGTTTTACCTGCAGTAGTCACCGGTTGTAGAGGGGAGTTTTCTTTTATTCGGCCACGGGTTTCGCCATAAACCGAAGTAGAGCTGGTAAAAATAATGCGTGGTACACCGAACGCTAACGCACTGTCGACCACCATCTGCACCGCTTGAAAATACTGTTCGCCCCCATCAGCTGTACGGCTAGCTGGCAAAGTGATAACCAGTGCATCTACCGTCATTAACTGTTCTAAATCATCTGGGTCGCAAATCAGCTCCGGCGTCAGTTGCAGTTGATAGCAATTAATTCCGCTCATTCTGGCAGCTTCAACACCATCTGGCGTGGTTTTACTTCCGACAACCTGCACGCCACGACGGACCAGTGATTGCGCCAGTGGCATGCCCAGCCAGCCCAAACCAATAATGGCTACTTTTTTCATCTCAATTACCCTCGACCGGTTCATACCGACAACCCACTCCATACTAATAACCTACGCCAACCAATGTCACCTAACAATTACTCGATATTATGCGCGTGTTTTTATTTGTCGGCGTAATGACTATACGTAACAATTTCCTGCTTAAACTGACAGAAAAATGAGAGATAACCGCTAAAAAGAAAACGATTACTGGCCGATAAACCGCAACTTACCATTATGAAATAAAGCCGTCAGGTGAAAAAAAGGTTGCGCGCTACCCGCAGGATGGTTTACGTTGATTGACAGAAATTATGGCACGTCGCAAATATGGCTATTCTGATTATGTCAGGAAGCCCACACAGAGAAGCTACTATGAATCGCGTTCAATTTAATCACCATCATCACCATCATCCTGACTAGTCTTGCAGGCCGATGTGTGCTGGAAGACGGTTAACGAATCTTCCAGGTGGCGGTAGAACGCAATAGAGAAAGCCCTCGGAAGATTATCTTCCGAGGGCTTTTTTGTTGCTCACCATTTTATAAAGTTAAAAGAGAAGAGGATTTACCATGCTGGATAAAACACGTTTACGCATTGCGATGCAGAAATCAGGTCGCCTCAGTGACGATTGCCATGAGCTGTTGTCGCGCTGCGGGATTAAAATCAATTTACAACAACAACGCCTGATCGCCTTTGCTGAAAATATGCCAATCGATATCCTGCGTGTACGTGATGACGATATCCCAGGGCTGGTGATGGATGGAGTAGTTGATTTAGGGATCATTGGCGAAAACGTACTGGAAGAAGAGTTGCTGAGCCGCCGTGCTCAAGGCGAAGATCCGCGTTACTTCACCTTACGCCGTCTGGATTTTGGTGGTTGTCGCCTGTCACTGGCTGCATCGCTGGATACCGAATATACCGGCCCACAATGTTTACAAAATAAGCGTATCGCCACCTCTTACCCACACATTTTAAAGCAATACCTTGATAAACAAGGTGTGACTTTTAAATCCTGTTTGCTGAACGGTTCAGTTGAAGTGGCACCACGTGCCGGTTTGGCCGACGTCATCTGTGATCTGGTATCAACCGGTGCCACCCTCGAAGCTAACGGCCTGCGCGAAGTCGAAGTGATTTACCGCTCTAAAGCTTGCCTGATTCAGCGCGATGGCGAAATGCCAGCGGACAAACAACAGCTGATTGACCGCCTGATGACCCGAATTCAGGGTGTGATTCAAGCACGCGAATCCAAATACATCATGATGCACGCGCCAAGTGAACGTCTGGACGAAATCATCACGCTGCTGCCGGGTGCCGAGCGCCCTACCATTCTGCCATTGGCCGGTGACAAGAGCCGCGTAGCGATGCACATGGTGAGTAGCGAAACCCTGTTCTGGGAAACCATGGAAAAACTGAAGGCGCTGGGTGCCAGCTCTATTCTGGTATTACCGATTGAAAAGATGATGGAGTAAAGAATGCAGCCGACGAATTTCAATACCCTAATCGACTGGCAGCAATGCAGCGAAGAGCAGCAAAAAGCGCTGTTGAGCCGCCCGGCTATTAATGCTTCTGAGCGAATCACCGCAACAGTCAGTGAAATCCTTGACCGGGTGAAAGCCGAGGGCGACAGCGCCTTGCGTGATTTTAGCCAACGCTTTGATACCGTGCAGGTGGCTGATATTCGCATCAGTAGCGATGAAATAGCCGCTGCTGCCGGGCGCTTAAATGACGACATCAAGCAAGCTATGGCGCAAGCGGTACGTAATATTGAAATCTTCCATAACGCGCAAAAAATGCCAGTGGTGGATGTTGAAACTCAACCGGGCGTGCGTTGCCAGCAAATCACCCGCCCGATTGCTTCCGTCGGCCTGTATATTCCCGGCGGTTCTGCTCCGCTACTGTCTACCGTGTTGATGCTTGGCACCCCAGCGCGCATTGCCGGTTGCCAGCGCGTTATTTTATGTTCTCCTCCGCCTATTGCTGATGAAATTCTGTATGCCGCGCAATTGTGCGGTATTCAGGAAGTGTTCCAAATTGGCGGAGCGCAGGCGATTGCTGCCATGGCATTTGGCAGCGAATCAGTGCCGAAAGTGAATAAAATCTTTGGGCCGGGCAATGCTTACGTCACAGAAGCAAAACGTCAGGTCAGCCAGCGTTTGGACGGTGCCGCAATAGATATGCCAGCGGGCCCATCTGAAGTATTGGTTATCGCTGACAGCGGTGCGACACCGGCGTTTATCGCCTCAGACTTGCTGTCTCAGGCCGAGCACGGCCCAGACTCACAAGTGGTGTTACTGACACCAGATGCCGCGATTGCTCAGGCCGTTGCGGTCGAAGTTGAACAACAACTTCAGCAGTTGTCGCGCGCCGACATTGCCCGTCAGGCACTGGAAAGTAGCCGTTTGATCATCACCAAAGACTTGCAGCAATGTATTGATATCAGTAATCAATACGGGCCAGAGCACTTGATTCTGCAAATACGCCAGCCGGAAGATATTATCGATAAGATTGATAATGCCGGCTCAGTGTTTATGGGTGACTGGTCGCCAGAATCCGCGGGTGACTATGCCTCTGGCACCAATCACGTATTACCGACTTATGGTTACACCTCAACCTATTCCAGCCTGGGACTGGCTGATTTTGTTAAGCGCATGACCGTGCAGCAATTAACCCCGCAAGGCTTGCTGGGTCTGGCATCAACCATTGAAACGCTGGCTCAGGCTGAACAACTGACCGCCCATAAAAACGCCGTTACCCTACGCGTCGCTGCCCTGACAGCCGCCCAAAAGGAGCAAGCATGAGCCAATCTTACAATGTCACTGAGCTGGCCCGCGCCAACGTCCGTGCCCTGACCCCTTATATGTCTGCCCGCCGCCTGGGCGGTAATGGCGATGTATGGCTCAATGCCAATGAATACCCATTAGCGACGGAATATCAACTAACGGCGCAGACCTTCAACCGCTACCCTGAATGCCAACCTAAACTGGTTATCGAGCGTTACTCTGCTTATGCCGGTTTAGCAACGGAGCAAGTCTTGGTCAGCCGAGGGGCTGATGAAGGGATTGAGCTGCTAATCCGCGCCTTCTGCGAGCCGGGTCAGGATGCCATTCTGTTCTGCCCACCGACCTATGGTATGTATGCCGTCAGCGCCGAAACTTTTGGTGTTGAATTGCGCACCGTACAAACGAAAGCGGATTGGCAGTTAGATTTACCGGCGATTAAAGCCAGTCTGGATCGGGTGAAACTTATCTATATTTGCAGCCCGAATAACCCAACCGGTAATTTGATCAACCCGGCTGATTTGCGCGAAGTGCTGGAGTTGGCACAAGGCCGCGCTATTGTGGCTATTGACGAAGCCTATATTGAATTTTGTCCACAAGCTTCGGTGAGCGGTTGGCTAAAAGATTATCCGAATTTAGTCATTTTGCGCACCTTATCGAAAGCCTTTGCATTAGCTGGGTTACGTTGTGGCTTTACCCTGGCGAACAGCGATATCATCCAATTGCTGCTTAAAGTGATTGCGCCATACCCACTATCCACACCGGTGGCGGATATCGCCGCGCAGGCACTCAGCCCGCAGGGCCTGGAGCAAATGCGCCAAAGAGTCAGCGAAGTAACAGCCAATCGTGCATGGCTGCAAAATGCGCTGCAAGAGTGCGCCTGTGTTGAGCAAGTATTTACCAGTGAGAGTAACTATTTACTAGCGCGCTTCACCGCCTCCAGCAGCGTATTCAAAACACTGTGGGATCAGGGCATTATTTTGCGCGATCAGAACAAGCAACCCAGTTTGTCCAATTGCCTGCGTATCACAATAGGTACCCGTCAGGAATGTGAGCGTGTGATTGCCGCCCTTGCTCCTCTGCCTGGCGTTGATAGCCCGAATAACACCAATACCGCCAGCCTCCGTAAGGAAACGATATGAGCCAGAAATTTCTTTTTATTGACAGAGACGGTACCCTGATTGCCGAGCCACCGGAAGACTATCAGGTTGACCGGCTGGATAAACTGGCACTGGAGCCAGATGTAATCCCGGCATTATTAGCGCTGCAAAAAGCGGATTACCGTTTGGTCATGATCACTAATCAGGATGGCTTGGGTACCGCCAGTTTCCCGCAAGAAACCTTTGATCCACCACACAACCTGATGATGCAGATTTTTAGCTCTCAGGGGATCAATTTTGAGCAGGTTTTGATTTGCCCACACTTACCGGCGGACAACTGCGCTTGCCGTAAACCCAAAACCGCCTTAGTTGAAAGCTATTTGGCCGAAGGCGTAATGAATAGTGCCAACAGCTATGTTATCGGCGACCGCGAGACTGACCTACAACTGGCGCAAAATATGGGCATCAGTGGCTTGCGTTATCAGCGCGATGGCTTGAATTGGTCACAAATTGCCAAGCAACTGACCCAGCGTGATCGCCATGCTCACGTTAACCGCGTCACGAAAGAAACTGCCATTGATGTCGATGTCTGGCTGGATCGCGAAGGCGGTAGCAAAATAAAAACCGGCGTCGGTTTCTTCGACCATATGTTGGACCAAATCGCGACTCACGGTGGCTTCCGCATGGATATCCAGGTCAGTGGCGACCTCTATATCGATGATCACCACACCGTAGAAGATACCGCACTGGCCCTAGGCGAGGCGATTAACAATGCCTTGGGTGACAAACGCGGTATTGGCCGTTTTGGTTTTGTACTGCCAATGGATGAATGCCTGGCTCGCTGCGCACTGGATATTTCCGGTCGACCACATTTGGAATACAAAGCGGAGTTTAACTATCAGCGCGTCGGCGACCTGAGCACTGAGATGGTCGAGCATTTCTTCCGCTCCCTCTCCTATGCTATGGCCTGCACCCTGCACCTGAAAACCAAAGGCCGCAACGATCACCACCGGGTAGAAAGTCTGTTTAAAGTGTTTGGCCGTACCTTACGCCAGGCAATCCGTGTTGAGGGTAATACCCTGCCAAGTTCCAAAGGGGTGCTTTGATGAATGTGGTGATTCTGGATACGGGTTGCGCCAACCTCTCCTCTGTCACCTACGCGGTGCAGCGTTTAGGTTATGCACCGGTTATCAGCCGTGACCCGGAAATCGTTCTGCGCGCCGATAAGCTGTTTTTACCCGGTGTGGGCACAGCTCACGCGGCGATGGATCAGTTGAAGCAACGCGATCTTATTGAGCTTATCAAGAGCTGCACTCAACCGGTGCTAGGTATCTGCCTCGGAATGCAATTACTGGCAACCAGCAGTGAAGAGAGCGGCGGTATTGAAACGCTTGGTATTATTGATACGCCGGTAAAACAGATGATGGACTTTGGTTTGCCACTGCCGCATATGGGTTGGAATCAGATTACGCCTCAGGCGGGCAATCATCTGTTCCGTGGTATCCCAGACGGAACTTATTTCTACTTTGTGCACGGATATGCAATGCCAATATGCCCAAATACCATCGCCCAAGCCAATTACGGCGAGCCGTTTACCGCCGCAGTCGAAAAAGACAACTTCTTTGGCGTGCAGTTTCATCCGGAACGCTCCGGAGCGGCTGGAGCCCAATTGCTGAAAAACTTTCTGGAGATGTAAGCACCATGATTATTCCCGCTTTGGATTTGATCGAAGGCAAGGTGGTGCGTTTGCATCAGGGCGATTACGGCCAACAGCGCGATTATGGCAATCACCCTTTGCCGCGCTTGCAGGATTATCAGCAGCAAGGTGCTCAAGTATTACATCTGGTCGATTTGACCGGCGCTAAAGATCCCGCCGCCCGCCAGATCCCGCTATTGCGTGAGCTACTGGCCGGTGTTGATGTCCCGGTGCAAGTTGGCGGTGGCATCCGTAATGAGCAAGATGTTGTCGCACTGCTGGAAGCTGGCGCAACACGTGTTGTCGTTGGCTCAACCGCCGTTAAACAGCCGGAAATGGTGCAACAATGGTTTGAGCGCTACGGTGCTGAAGCCATTGTATTGGCACTGGATGTGCGCATTAATGATGCGGGCCGCAAAGAAGTGGCGATCAGTGGCTGGCAGGAAAACTCCGATACCACACTGGAACAAATTGTCGAACAATATCTGCCTTTCGGCCTAAAGCATGTGCTATGCACGGATATCTCCCGCGATGGCACCTTGAGTGGCTCGAATGTCGAGCTGTATCAGGAAGTGTGCCAGCGCTACCCACAAGTGGCATTCCAGGCCTCTGGCGGCATTGGTTGTCTGGATGATATTGCCCGTTTACGCAGCAGCGGTGTGCAAGGTGTGATTGTCGGCCGTGCACTCTTGGACGGCAAATTTAACGTGAAGGAGGCGATTGCATGCTGGCAAAACGTATAATTCCTTGTCTGGATGTAAAAGACGGCCAAGTGGTTAAAGGCGTCCAGTTCCGCAATCATGAAATAATTGGTGATATCGTGCCGTTGGCACAGCGCTACGCACAGGAAGGTGCTGATGAGCTGGTATTTTACGATATCACTGCCTCCTCTGATGGGCGGGTTGTTGATAAAAGTTGGGTATCACGAGTTGCGGAAGTGATTGATATTCCGTTCTGCGTCGCAGGTGGCATTAAGAGTGTGGAAGATGCCGGTCAAATCCTGACTTTTGGTGCAGACAAAATCTCTATCAACTCACCCGCACTGGCTGATCCTACGTTAATTACCCGCCTGGCCGATCGCTATGGCGTACAATGCATCGTGGTGGGTATTGATACCTGGTATGACGAGGAAAGTGACAGTTATCAAGTTTATCAATTTACCGGCGATGAAAAACGGACCAAAGCCACCACCTGGCAGACTGAAGATTGGATAAAAGAAGTCCAGTTACGCGGAGCCGGTGAGATTGTGCTAAATATGATGAACCAAGATGGCGTGCGTAACGGCTATGATTTGCGCCAATTGAAACAGATGCGCGCCATCTGCCATGTTCCGCTTATCGCCTCTGGCGGTGCCGGAACACCAGAGCACTTCCTGGAAGCATTCCGTGATGCGGATGTCGATGGCGCGCTAGCCGCTTCTGTATTCCATAAGCAAATCATTAATATCGGCGAATTGAAAAAGTATTTGTCTGAACAAGGCGTGGAGATAAGAGTGTGTTAAGCGAACAACAAATTAACCAACTGGATTGGGAAAAAGTCGACAATTTGATGCCAGCCATCGTTCAGCATGCCGTATCTGGCGAAGTTCTGATGATGGGGTACATGAACAAAGAAGCGCTGGCAGTGACAGAAGAAACCGGCAAAGTCACTTTTTTCTCTCGCACTAAACAGCGTTTATGGACCAAAGGCGAAAGCTCTGGCCATTTCCTCAATGTCGTTAATATCTACCCAGACTGCGACAATGATACCCTGCTGATTCTGGTCAATCCTATCGGCCCAACCTGTCATTTAGGCAATAATAGTTGCTTTGCACCGGCTGCCAGCGACTGGGGCTTCTTGTATCAACTAGAACAGTTGTTAGCCTCACGTAAATCAGTAGATCCAGCCAGTTCCTACACCGCAAAACTGTATGCCAGCGGAACTAAACGTATCGCGCAGAAAGTGGGCGAAGAAGGGGTAGAAACTGCCCTCGCCGCGACAGTGAATGACCGCGAAGAGCTAACAAATGAAGCATCAGATCTGATGTATCACTTGCTGGTGTTATTGCAGGATCAGGACTTGGATCTGAGTAAAGTGATAGGTCGCCTGCGCGAACGTCACGAGAAGTAATTACCTGATTACCTTTCTTATCAGCAAAAAAACGCCCTCGACTCAGCATCGAGGGCGTTTTTATTAAGGCAAACTTTTAAAATCAGCGACTGTCTGTTCTTTCTAAGTTTGTCTTAATAGCAAACCTATTCAAGGCGTAGCGAGTAAAGGCAGTCTGGGGACGCCCAGCGCGGAGTGACCCGGAGCGTACACGAAGTACGTGAGGAGTCCGAGCACTGCGCAATCCCAGAATGGCAAAGCGCAGTAGCCGTTAAATGGATTATTCCATCCACTCGGTATGGAACACACCGTCTTTATCAGTACGTTTGTAAGTATGCGCACCAAAATAATCGCGCTGTGCCTGAATCAGGTTGGCTGGCAGCACGGCTGAACGGTAGCTGTCGTAGTAGTTAATCGCCGCAGAGAACGTCGGTGTTGGGATACCGTTTTGAACAGCGTAAGACACCACATCACGTAATGCTTGTTGGTATTCATCAGCGATTTGCTTGAAGTAAGGTGCTAACAGCAGGTTCGCAATATCAGCATTTTCGGCATACGCATCTGTGATTTTTTGCAGGAACTGAGCGCGGATAATGCAACCAGCACGGAAAATCTTAGCGATTTCACCGTAATGCAGATCCCAGTTATTTTCTTCAGAAGCGGCTTTCAACTGAGAGAAACCTTGCGCATAGGACACGATTTTACCCAAGTACAATGCACGACGGATTTTCTCGATAAATTCAGCTTTATCACCCTCGAAAGGTTTCACTGTAGGGCCAGTCAACACTTTAGAGGCCGCAACGCGTTGATCTTTCAGGGAGGACAAGTAACGGGCAAACACAGATTCAGTGATCAGTGTTAATGGCTCGCCTAAGTCCAGAGAACTTTGGCTAGTCCATTTACCGGTACCTTTGTTCGCGGCTTCATCCAAAATAACGTCAACCAGATATTTACCGGCTTCGTCTTTTTTGGTGAAGATATCTTTAGTGATATCAATTAGGTAGCTATTCAGCTCGCCTTTATTCCACTCAGCAAAGGTGCTTGCCAGCTCTTCGTTGCTCAAGCCCAAAGACTGTTTCAACAGAGAATACGCTTCTGCGATCAACTGCATGTCGCCGTATTCGATGCCGTTGTGAACCATTTTAACGTAATGGCCAGCACCATCTGCACCGATATAAGCAACACAAGCATCGCCATCATCAGCGCGGGCAGCAATTTTTTCAAGAATGGGGGCAACCAGCTCGTAGGCTTCTTTCTGCCCACCAGGCATGATGGATGGGCCTTTCAATGCACCCTCTTCGCCACCGGAAACACCAGTACCGATAAAGTTGAAGCCTTGCGCAGAAAGTTCGCGGTTGCGGCGAATGGTGTCTTTGTAATAAGTATTACCACCATCAATCAGAATGTCACCTTTATCAAGGTGTGGCGTTAGTGAAGCGATGGTCTTATCAGTAGCTTCACCCGCTTTCACCATCAGCAGGATACGACGCGGCTTTTCCAGTGAATCAACAAATTCTTCCACGGTATAGCTCGGCACCAGATTTTTACCTGGATTTTCGGCAACGACTTCGTCAGTTTTGTCTGATGAACGGTTAAAAATAGAAACGGAATAACCACGGCTTTCGATGTTGAGCGCCAGGTTACGGCCCATCACCGCCATACCGACAACGCCAATCTGTTGTTTGGACATTAAAAAACTCCTGTCTGAGAGATGACACCTGTTACCGGCCTTGAGGCCAACAGGTTTTTGATGTGGGAAACATGTTAACTCAGGATTATGTCAGCTGGGTAGTGATTGGTGCGATAGATAGCACAACTGACCAGTTGCTGTTCGCACACGTTTGCTTTATCAGAGATAACAGCCGACCTGATTTATTTATCGTGTCAATTTATACAAAAAAAAAGCAACCACATGGATTGCTTTTCATTTATCTAACCATTGGTTACGACATAAATTCTTTCAGCCAGGTTTTAAACTCTGCACCTTGCTGCGGATGGCGCAGGCCATAAGCGACATATGCCTGCATATAACCGAGTTTCTCACCACAGTTATAGGATTGCCCGGTCAAGGCTACAGCTTCCACTGGCGCTTTCTCCGTCAATGCATCAATGGCGTCAGTCAATTGAATTCGGCCCCAGGCACCTGGCTTGGTTTGTTCCAACAGTGGCCAAATATCAGCAGACAGAACATAGCGCCCAACGGCAGACAGGTTTGACTGTAGGTCAACTGGGCTTTGTGGTTTCTCGACCATGGCTTTGATACGGCTACTTTCACCCGGTGCCAAATCGGATTTTTCGCAGGAAATCACTGAGTAGTTAGATAATGCCTCTGGCTCAACCGAGTGAACTAATACCTGACTGATACCGGTTTCATCAAAGCGTTTAACCAATTGAGCCAAATTATCTTTAGTCAGATCTGATTTGGCATCATCAATCAATACATCCGGCAACAACACCGCAAATGGCTCATTACCCACCAGCGGTTTGGCGCATAGCACAGCATGGCCCAATCCTTCAGCATGGCCCTGGCGAATATGCATAATAGTCACACCCGGAGGGCAGATAGATTGCACTTCATCCAATAGCTGGCGCTTAACTCGCGCCTCCAACATGGCTTCCAGTTCATAAGAAGTGTCGAAATGGTTTTCTACCGCATTCTTGGATGAGTGGGTTATCAAAATGATTTCTTTGATGCCAGCAGCAACACATTCGTTAACCACATATTGGATTAATGGTTTATCAACAATTGGCAGCATTTCTTTCGGAATGGCTTTCGTCGCTGGCAGCATTCTCATGCCTAAACCTGCCACTGGAATGACTGCTTTCAATTTGGTCATAATTAACCTACTGATTATATAAAGCGAAATAAAAATCTATTCATATCCCGTCGATGACAACAGAATTAGTCAATTTGCTGTTTCAGCCAAGCTGTAAAATTTTCACCTTCAGTATTATGACGAACACCATAAGTCACAAAGGCTTTCATATAGCCTAATTTATCGCCGCAATCATGAGATTTACCCGTCATATGGAAAGCTTCAACCGGCTCTTGCTCCATTAACATCGCGATAGCATCAGTTAGTTGAATTTCATCACCAGCACCGCGCGGAGTTTTCTTCAGCAACGGCCAAATATCTTTAGACAAAACGTAGCGCCCAACCACAGCAAGATTAGACGGCGCGTCCGCCACAGAAGGCTTCTCTACCACCGCAGTCATAAGAGTACTTTCACCCGGCGCTAAATCGACATGGCCGCAATCAGCAATACCGTATTTAGAAACATCTGCTTGAGGTACCGGTTCCACCATGATCTGGCTACGCCCGGTTTCCTCAAAACGTTTGATCATGCTGGCAAGGTTCTCTTTCGACAAATCAGCCGTTGAATCATCGAGTAACACATCTGGCAGCAATACAATAAAAGGATTATCACCCACCATCGGTTGAGCACACAGTACCGCATGCCCTAGCCCTTTGGCATGACCTTGACGCACTTGCATGATAGTGACATCTGGTGGGCAAATACTCTTAATCTCTTTTAATAACTGCCGCTTAACCCGAGATTCCAAGGCCGCTTCAAGTTCAAATGAAGTATCAAAATGGTTTTCTATTGCGTTCTTCGAAGAGTGGCTCACCAGTACGATCTCTTTGACCCCGGCAGCAACACATTCATTAACAATATATTGAATCAGGGGCTTATCGACTACTGGCAGCATTTCTTTCGGAATCGCCTTGGTCGCTGGCAACATGCGGGTGCCAAGCCCGGCAACAGGAATGACTGCTTTCAATTTCTTATCCATCTACCATACCTTTTCTGGGGTAGTCACTGAGCAGGGCTTCAAATATCTACAAATACCAACTCACAGTACCAATAGTGTAGACTGTAATTCAAATCACAGAATCCCTATATTTATATATTATTTCAATGTATTACGTTGATTGAAGTTCAATAGTCTGACTCCGAAACATTGACGTTCTCGTCATTTATTATATTCCACCTTAACACTTTGTTAAATTAACCTTACGCAATTTGCTTACTAATAAAACTTTTTTAAGAATAAACTGAATCAATGCATTAAACAGAAATACCCTCCTACATAATTGATTACTTTTCATCCCACTCTGATGAGAATTGCACTTCATTTCATTGCCAGTTGTCTAACGAAAGTTCATCGTTTTTAGTTATTGCAGGGCTGGATATTGAATTTTACGCTCTCAGCGCCCATTATTCGCTTTAGTGGCATAAGCCGTAGAAATAAAAGGTGAAGTTAGATATATGGAATGGATCGCAGATCCTACTATTTGGGCGGGGCTGGCAACGCTGGTTGTGCTCGAAATTGTGTTAGGTATTGATAACCTAATATTTATTGCCATTTTGGCGGAGAAGCTGCCACGTCATCTACGAGATAAGGCCAGAGTTACGGGGTTGCTATGCGCACTCGTGATGCGTCTGGTGTTATTGGCAAGTATCTCATGGTTGGCAACACTCACCGCGCCATTAGTCACGATCTCTAACCATCCGTTCAGTGCGCGTGACTTAATCATGTTGATCGGCGGGGTATTCCTGCTCTTCAAAGCCACTATGGAGCTTAATGAGCGACTTGAAGGCAAGGATCACCAACAAAATCAGCAACGTAAAGGCGCGCGATTCTGGCCGGTTGTCGCACAGATTGTGGTGTTGGATGCTATTTTCTCTCTCGACTCGGTGATTACCGCCGTTGGCATGGTCGATCACCTCGCTGTAATGATGGCGGCTGTTTGTATTGCTATCGGTCTGATGCTGTTAGCCAGTAAATCATTAACTCGCTTTGTAAACGCACACCCCACGATTGTCATTCTGTGCTTGAGTTTCTTACTGATGATCGGCTTTAGTTTAGTGGCTGAAGGCTTTGGCTACCGTATTCCGAAAGGTTATCTATATGCTGCGATTGGTTTCTCAGTAATTATTGAGTCGCTGAATCAGTTTGCACAATTCAACCGCCGCCGCTTCTTGTCGACCGTCCGCCCATTACGGGAGAGGACAGCAGAAGCAGTGCTGCGCATGCTCAGTGGCAAACACGAAGAAGCTGAATTGGATAACCATACCGCCAGTTTAATTGCTGATAATACCAGTGTGGGCCAAGAGGTCTTCAACGAGCAAGAGCGCCGGATGATTGAGCGAGTATTGGGGCTGGCGCAACGGACAGTCAGCAGCATCATGACTTCTCGCCATGATGTAGAGTATCTCGATTTGAATGATCCGCCCGAGAAACTGACTCAGTTACTGACGAAAAATCTGCATACCCGAATTGTGGTTACTGAAGATAGTTCAACAGATGAGCCTCTGGGTGTCATTCACGTCATTGATTTATTGAAGCAGCAATTAGCGAACGAAAAACTCGATTTGCGGGCCCTGATTCGTCAGCCATTAATCTTCCCAGAACAGGTTTCACTGTTGATGGCCTTGGAGCAATTCCGTCAGGCGCAAACCCATTTTGCCTTTGTGGTGGATGAATTTGGTTCTATTGAAGGAGTCGTGACCCTGACTGATGTGATGGAAACTATCGCAGGTAACCTGCCTGTAGCAGGTGAAGAACTAGATGCCCGTCATGACATTCAGCAAACTGATGATGGCTGTTGGGTAGCGAATGGCTATATGCCGTTGGAAGATTTGGTGCTCTATCTGCCACTGCCGATTGATGATAAACGTGAATATCATACATTAGCCGGATTGTTGATGGAGTATACCCAGCGGATACCTAAAGTCGGTGAACAGCTGAAAATTGGTGACTATCTGTTTGAGCCAATTGAAGTGAGCAGCCACCGTATCTTAAAAGTTAAGATAACGCCGCTGAAGGTGCCAGACCCTGATTATGAGGTGTAATGCACTGACAGTATAAAATATCAAGCGGAGTGAATGATGAAGAGTAGAGCCGGGTCGCTTATTGAATTGCCACCCGGCTTTTTTATTGCTGTCAGAGATTATAAATGCACAGGAACCAGGATTTCCGTGGCAACAATGACCACTACCAACCCAACCAGCACCGGTACTGAGGTTCGTTTTACCACTTCAAAAGGTGAAATTTTTGCCATGCCTGCCACAGCAACCACCACGCCCGACACCGGGGATAGTGTGCGGCCCAGATTTGAAGCTTGTAGCATTGGGATCACCAGATAGGCTGGATTAATCCCCATTTGCGCAGCAAGTTTCGGAATCAATTCAACAAACGCATAGAATGGGGCGTTACCTGAGCCCGTCGTCATGGCTGCCAGCATGGTGATAGTGACTAATACCAACATCATAATAATGCCGCCGGTACCAAATGATTGCGCTAATCCAATCAAGCCGCTGATAAAACCAACAGTACTCAATCCCTGCGCAAATACCCCAGCGGCAACTAACAGCATCACCACAGTGGCAAATGCATCTGCCATCCCTCGGTAAGCCACTTCGAGCCCGGTAAATACCGTCTTCGCATTGAAGCTACGCAAGAACTCAATCACTGCGGCAATAAGCATACAGATAACCAATACCGTGATGATGTGTAGTTCTGGTCCCCATTTACCGTCAAAGATCAGCACACCGATAATGGGTGTAAAGGGCAAAATAGCGTAAAAACTCGGGGCATTAGTTGTAATGTCATTAACATCCATCATTTCATGCTTTTCCTGGCTTTTATTATCCAGATAGCGCTGCCAGAAAAAGTGTGCGATGGCCATGCAGACAATCGCAGCAATGGAGATCGGTAATGTGGTTTTAAAGGCAAAATCGACCAGTGGCATTTCAGAGGCTTTTGCTGCTAACACGACATCGCCAGAAGTTGGTGCCAGAATGATAGCCGCAGGTGATGCACAGATTGCAGCCGCAGCCCCCCGACTGATGCCAACGTTAACCATCACTGGGAACAATGTCGCCATCAACAATACGCCTAACCCAGTTGCCGATGACACAGCCAAAGACATCAAACAAGCCACAATATAAGCGGCAACCATCAATAAATAGGGTGAGTTGATCATTTGCAGTGGTTTGGATGCAATCTTGACCACCACATCATTCGCGCCAATGTGGGTCATATAGGCAGCAAAACCACATAACATCATGATCATCATGCCAAGATCGCCACCACGGCTCATCAGCAAGATTTTGACGTACTCGACAATATCCGTCGCCCGCCAACCTGTTGATGTTGCACTGGCAGGTAAGACGTTTTTGCCCATCAGGGCGCTGATAATTAATAGCAGTAAACCGCCGACCATCAGTACGCCGGTGGCTGAGTAGCCTTTAATAATATAACGGCCGACACCGATGGCCACTACAACCCCAATCAAAAGATCTAACATATACCCTCTCTCGCCGAATACCATTTGTCGCTAAATACCCTTTGCTTTCGGCACAACATCGCAAGCAGCGGCATGCCGATGACTTTAGGTATCAGTCATTATTATTGTTAAAACGCAGAAATCGCTCTGCACTCTGCCCAAAGTCCACCGGCGAGTTTATGACATCTATCAATAATTCACAGAGATTTTAGAAACAAATATTAGTTTGTGAGCAGGAGAGAGGATTTTATATTTAGACAGGCGATATTGGCGAACAATTCAACAACAGGAAAATAACAAAGAGAAACTATCACCCCCTATAGCCTTATTACTATCGGGGGTGATGCGGAATTAAAGCTTATCAATAAGCTTTTTAAGATCCTGACGAGCCCGATTATCCTCATTACGTAAGGACCAGTCGCGCAGTGCTTCTTTAGCGCGCTGTTGTAATTCATTCCGCAACAGCTGCTCAACATTCAATTGATAGCTCAGTTGAGTCCAGGAGCCATAGATACGTAATGGAATATTGGTGTTTTGTAAAAACTTAACCAAGCGATCTTCCCCACTCCAGCCCTGCATCACTCGCACCGACAAATTCATATCACATTGCTGTGCCGGTAAGTTGAGCTCTCCTTTACCATTAATCGCAATTAATTCAGAATCGGCACTGAGGTTACTGATATTCATCTTCCCTCTGTTCAGGGCCAGATTCGCTTGCAGTTGTTTAACCGCTGTATAACGTTCATAGCGGTCTTGGCCTTTAACATCGTTGGAACTACGCGTGACTGCTTGCTGAATAAGTTGCTGAATGTTCAGCCCCTCTAACCTCGCATTATTCATACTGAACTGCGCGTTACCTTTCCAGCGATGGTTGAATGCATCCACATCAAGGCCATCACCCGACAGTTGTGCTTTCATGGAGAATTTACCGGTCATCGTCTGTGGTAAACCCACAGCTACCAATACCGGGCCTAATTCCATATGATTTATCACTGGGTTAATAGCGGCAAGCACCTTCTTACCGGTCACATCCAGCGAACCCGGTAGCGAAAAATCACCGCCCAATGCATTGCCAGTCAAACGGCTAATCTGGACATCACCTTGCTGGTTTGATGCCTGTAGATTGAGGTGTGAGACTTTTATTGCGCGATAAACCAAATTATTCGCGGTGAGTGTAACTTGCGCGGTAAAATCACGTAATGCTTGTAAGTCCTGCCCGACATCATCATCAGCTTGAATAGCAATTACCGGTGCGGTCACCGTCGCCGCTTTGGCGGTGTCTTCAGTGCTGACGGTATTTTGGGGTTTCCAACCGAAGATAGCATCCAGGTTGAGATTATCAGCCGCCAGATTAATAACATATTCAGGAATTGGGCCAAAAGTCGCTTTGGCACTCCCGGTCAACTGGTTATTATTTGCCGTGAAACTGAGTTCATTGAGCAGCAATTGCTGGATATCGTGTTGATAACTGGCTTGTAATAACCCCTCTCCGCTCACGCCACCAACAGGAATATCCGCCCCTTCCAATTTATAGCTGAACTGGCTGATATTCGCGCCGAACTGCTGCGGATAATGACTCATATCTACATCAGCAACCATAGAGAAAGTGACATCTCGCTGATTACGATTAATACGGCTGGCAAGCGTGACATGTATTTGGCGCTGAGCATCTTGCTGAAGTTCAAGATTAATATCGCGAACATTCACTTGATCATTATCTGTCCGTTGCCAAATAAGCAGACTGTCGGCAACCTGAACTTTATTGATATCAAGCTTCCAGGCGCGTTGCTCATCAACCGGCGCATTACCCGTCGGCGCAACCGGCGCTCCAGGTTGCTGTTGTGCTTCGCTGTCAGGGGTTAAGCGAATAACAGCGCCTTTTAGCATCACCTGTTTAACATCCAGTTGATGCGACAACAGTGGCCAAAGCTTAACATCAAGGCGCATATTTTCGGCACTAACTACAGGTGTAGCAGCACCGGGAGCGGTTAAGGCCATTCGGCCGGCGATAATGCTCAGTTGCGGCCAAACATGCCAACGCAAATCACCTTCCAGTTGCAGGTGATAACCACTTTTTCTTTCGACCTGTTTGACCATGTAAGCACGGAAGTCATTAGGATTTACTAGCAATACCAATGCGCTCATCCCAGCTATCAATACCACCAGCAGGATAATTAACGTCGTTAGTAATCGTCTCATGACATCCTCTTGTCTAATCAGGCTAAAACGTCCAAACAGGCTAAAGTATCAGCAAGAAAAATGGCTAGTCTTTATCAATACGACTGGCTACAGCACCTTGTTGACCACGATACTTGGCATCCTGACGACTATTATAAGGGCGAGCTGCCGGGCCAGAAAGTGGCTCAAAACTCAGCGCGCCAATCAGCATGCCTGGGCGCAGTGCCAACGGCAACTTACCTGAATTATAGAACTCCAGTACAATTCTGCCTTGCCAACCGGGATCGATTCGGTGGGCAGTCACATGCACCATCAAACCAAGACGGGCCAATGAAGAACGGCCATCAAGCCAGCCAACCAAATCATCGGGGATAGTCACCGACTCAAGGGTTACTGCCAGCGCCAACTCACCGGGATGCAGGAAGAACGCCTCCCCTTCCGGTAAATTGATCTCTTCACTCATCACCCGCTCCAGCGCTGCGCTGACTTCATCTTTCGGGCCACTTAAATCGATAAATGCAGCCGTGTGACCATTGAAGACACGGAATTGATTCCCTAAGCGGACATCGACTGTGGCACCATTAATACGTTCTACTGGCGGGCGAGGATCTATCCCCAGTTTACCGCTATCCAGCCAGGCTTCTATGTCACGATCGCACAGTCTCATTGCTAAAATCTCCATCAAAATTCGTATGTTACAGCTCACATTTTATGAAAGCTGCCATATTAAGAAGCAAAGGTCCAGACGAACATCACTCAAAGAACTGGCTAATTTTTGCTTTAAGGATATCGATCGCAATGCGGTTCTTACCGCCGCGTGGGACGATAATGTCAGCATATTGCTTAGAAGGCTCGATAAATTGCAGGAACATTGGGCGCACAGTTTTCTGGTATTGAGCCATCACCGAATCCATTGAACGGCCACGCTCATTGACATCACGCTTCATTCGGCGCATCAAACAGATGTCCAGCGGTGTATCGACAAAGATCGAGAAGTTCATCTCCTGACGCAGACGAATATCAGTCAACAATAAGATCCCTTCCAAAATAATCACTTTTTTCGGTTCTAAATGGACGGTTTCTTTTTTACGTGTGTGCTCGGTGTAACTGTATAGCGGCAATTCAATCGGCTTGCCCGCTTTCAGCGATTGCAGATGTTCGAGCAATAAATTGTGATCCATGGCGCTGGGATGGTCATAGTTAGTTTTGACCCGCTCTTCCATTGATAGGTGACTCTGGTCTTTGTAATAACCATCCTCAGGGATGACGCCAATATGTTGGTCACCTACCTGTTCACGCAATTCACGATACAGCGTACTAGCGATAAGACTTTTCCCGGAGGCTGAGGCACCCGCTATCCCGATAATGACGCACTGGTGTGCTTTGTCAGTCATAAAATTAAAGACCTGATTACGAAGTGTGAAGGGAGACAAAGCACACAAGGTGCTTTGAGCGCGCCAATTATAAGGAGTTAACGGGTTTGATGCCAGTATAATACCCTGCGTCTTTGACGCCGCAGGGGTGTTAGCGGCACTCACTCACCCGAATCACTGACCTGTGTCAGCTCATCGGGACTCATTCGTTTGCTGCCTACCTGCAACGCCAATGACTTTGGGTTATATCCTCTGCGTTTGACGCCGCAGAGTGGTATAGGGTTTATTACACCGCGCGGAATGATATTTCCGTCGGAATTGCTTCACCCTGCCAATACATCTCTGCCGCAACGTTGGAGGCTAGTTGACGATAGATATCAGCAAATTCACTGTCAGGATGGCTAACTACCGTTGGCTCGCCGCGATCGAGGTCTTCGCGTAGTGAAATATGCAACGGAATTTGCCCCAGCAGTTTGCAATGATATTTCTGAGCCAGTTTTTCTGCCCCGCCGGTACCAAAAATAGGCTCCAGATGGCCGCAATTACTGCAAATATGCATGCTCATATTTTCAATAATGCCCAATACTGGCACGTGCACCTTCTCAAACATCACGATGCCTTTCATGGCATCAATCAAGGCAATATCCTGTGGCGTGGTCACCACCAACGCACCAGTGACCGGAATATTCTGTGACAGTGTCAATTGGATATCACCGGTACCCGGCGGCATATCGATGACCAGATAATCCAAATCCGGCCATAAGGTGTCTTGCAACATCTGCATTAAGGCCTTGCTGGCCATCGGGCCGCGCCACACCATGGCATTCTCGTCGGTGACCAAATAGCCAATCGAGTTGGTGGCGATACCGTGGGCCATGATCGGTGCCATATGCTTACCATCAGGGGAGGTTGGCCGCTGATTTGTGGTGCCCAGCATGTTTGGAATGGAAGGACCATAGATATCAGCATCCAGAATACCAACTTTTGCGCCTTCTTCAGCCAAGGCCAGTGCCAGGTTCACGGCGGTGCTGGATTTCCCCCCCCCCCCTTTACCGGAGCTGACCGCCACAATATTACGCACCCCTTTGACTCCGGGTTGATCATTGGCGCGTTTCAATGTGGTGATATTATGAGACAGCTTCCAGTCAATGGCCTTGGCACCCGTCACTGCCAGCAATTCTCCGCTGACGGATTCTTTTAATAGGTCAAAACCGAACTGCCAGGCAAAAGGCATCACCAGCTCGATATGTAGCACATTGTCCAATAAGGCACAGTGATGAATAGCTCGCAGCTCAGTCAGGCTTTTTTGCAAAGTTGGGTGTGTAAAGGCAGCAAGAACCTTTGAAATTTGTGATTGCAGCAGGTCAGGGGTGGTCTGCTCGGGGGATTTTGGGCTCATCCCGGCTCCTTGAATTTATCGTTATTAACCAACAGAACTTATCGTTATTAGACAATAATAGTGTACCAGAACTCCGTCACACCTGTGTGAGCCTAATAAAGAGAAAACGGGCTCAGCCCACATAACCGAATTGTTAATAACCAAATATGCTGAAAACAGTCTAAAACAACATTGTTATGACTTAAGGCCATTCGCAGGCCGCCTTACCCTAGCGACAAGCCAGTATATCGGTTAACATCAAAGACCCTTTAATCGACATAAAGAAAGCAATTTCCCACTATGGCTCAAGTCGCGAAAAAAATATTGGTGACGTGCGCGCTACCATACGCTAACGGTTCTATTCATCTCGGTCACATGCTCGAGCACATCCAGGCAGACATCTGGGTCCGTTTCCAGCGAATGCGCGGCAACCAGGTTCATTTTATCTGTGCAGATGATGCCCACGGCACCCCAATAATGCTGAAAGCTCAGCAACTGGGTATCGAACCGGAGCAGATGATTGCCGAGATGAGCCAGGAGCACCAACAAGATTTCGCCGGTTTTGCTATCAGTTATGATAACTATCACTCTACCCACAGTGATGAAAACCGTGAACTGTCGAGCCTGATATACAGCCGCCTAAAAGCGAATGGCTATATCAAGAATCGGACTATTTCTCAGCTCTATGATCCTGAGAAAGGGATGTTCCTGCCCGATCGTTTTGTCAAAGGCACTTGTCCCAAATGTAAATCACCGGATCAATATGGCGATAACTGTGAAGTTTGTGGCGCTACCTACAGCCCGACTGAACTTATCGATCCAAAATCTGCGGTTTCTGGCGCGACGCCGGTCATGCGCGAATCTGAGCACTTCTTCTTCGATTTACCTGCGTTTAGCGATATGTTGCAAGCCTGGACACGTTCCGGCGCACTGCAAGAGCAAGTTGCGAATAAAATGCAGGAATGGTTTGAATCGGGCCTGCAACAGTGGGATATCTCCCGTGATGCCCCTTACTTTGGTTTCGAAATACCGGATGCGCCAGGTAAATATTTCTACGTCTGGCTTGATGCCCCTATCGGCTATATGGGCGCATTCAAAAACCTGTGCGATAAGCGTGGCGATTTAGATTTTGATGAGTTCTGGCGTAAAGATTCTGAAGCCGATCTGTATCATTTCATTGGTAAGGACATTGTTTACTTCCATAGTCTGTTCTGGCCAGCGATGTTGGAAGGCAGTAACTTCCGTAAGCCAACCAACCTATTCGTTCATGGTTATGTCACGGTAAACGGCGCAAAAATGTCGAAATCTCGAGGCACATTCATTAAAGCGGGCACTTACCTGAAACATCTGGATGCCGATTGTCTGCGTTATTACTACGCCGCCAAGCTGTCCTCTCGCATCGATGATATTGATTTGAATCTGGAAGATTTCGTCCAGCGCGTCAATGCCGATATCGTCAACAAAGTGGTTAATCTGGCCTCGCGTAATGCAGGTTTTATCAATAAGCGTTTTGCTGGCAAGTTAGCCGATCACCTTGCTGACCCTGCGTTATATAAAACCTTCACCGATGCAGCAACCAGTATTGCCGATGCGTATAGCAGCCGTGAATCAAGCAAAGCAATTCGTGAAATTATGGCTCTGGCCGATATCGCTAACCGCTATGTTGATGAACAGGCACCTTGGGTAGTGGCAAAAGAAGAAGGCCGTGATGCCGACTTGCAAGCTATTTGCTCTATGGGTATCAACCTGTTCCGAGTGCTGATGACTTATCTCAAGCCGGTACTGCCCGCACTGACTGAACGCACTGAAGCTTTCCTCAATACTGAATTAACTTGGGATAGCATCGAACAACCCCTGTTAGGTCATCAGATTAATACCTTTAAAGCACTGTTTAACCGCATTGATGTGGATAAGGTGAACGAAATGGTTGCTTCTTCTAAAGAAGATATGGCGGCAACTGTCGCGGTAACCGGCCCATTAGCCGATGACCCAATTCAGGAAACCATCAGTTTTGATGACTTTGCTAAAGTTGATATGCGCATCGCGCTGATTCAACAAGCAGATTTTGTCGAAGGCTCAGATAAACTATTAAAACTGAAATTGGATCTCGGCGGTGAAACCCGTCAGGTCTTCTCTGGTATCCGCTCAGCTTACCCTGATCCTAAAGTATTGGAAGGTCGACTCACTGTCATGGTGGCAAATCTGGCTCCGCGCAAAATGCGCTTCGGTATTTCTGAAGGCATGGTGATGGCTGCTGGCCCTGGCGGTAAGGACATCTTCCTGCTCAGCCCTGACAATGGTGCTCAGCCAGGTATGCAAGTGAAGTAATCATGCTCTAACACGTAAAAAGCCGGTCATAAGGTAATCTGACCGGCTTTTTATTACCTATTAATGAACTAAAAAAGATTTTTACTCACTTTTAGCTATAGGTTGCCTCTCTCGTTGCCAAGTCTCCAACCAAAACAGCATATTAATAAATAAACTTAATGAGAAGATCAGGAATAAAATATTATCCAGCAAGGAAATTTTAATGAGGGCATTAATAATAATATTCTTATGATGCTTTACTTCCACGAAACCTGACGAAAAAAACCAGAACACACCGACAGAACCCACTATATTTAATACCACAACCGGCCAATGCCATTTAGCCAGTAGAAAGAAAATCCACGACAGCATCATCAGAGAGATAATGGCATCATCAAATTCGAAAAACAGAAAGAAGCTTATGTATAATAAGCCAAAAAAAACCAGCGTCAACCCAAATGGGTACTCATTAGGTAAGGCTGAAGCCAGTTGTTTTCTACGTTCACATGTCGGTGGTTTTATGTCATAAATATTCATAGCAATAAAATAGAGCAAAAATAAACCCGATAAACATAATGCTAATAAGCTGTGCGAAAAATAAAAAACGAATGGAAGAAGGTGAAACATTAATAAATATGGGCTTAACCTTTGGCTAGCCAAGCGGTATGAACAAGGTAGCAACAGCACCAATGAAAGTACCGCTAGAAAAGATGAAACAGAAAAATCCAGAATCTCATCAATCAAGTCTGGAAATAAAATAGTGACAAGAAAGATAATTGTTATTAGTACCAGCACGTAGCGGAAAAATAAAAACAGACATTCACTACGAGACATATAACGACATATGAGATTATTAATGCAATAACTCAAATTCAGCTGTGCTATATCAGCGCTATCCTTTCTTGATTTATATAGGCTGCTAATTTTAACCATGGTGACTTTAATCCTTTAAATATCATTAAACTTAAAATGGTGATAATTCATTTTTGTTATGGTAGTTAACCTCTATTATTTTATTCTTATGACTCAACCCTATTTAGAATATCAGGACTGAGTAAGCAGCGGAATAAAATATTATCGCTAATATTTGTCTCAGAAAATATAAGGTTATAAAGTTCCTCCGAAACAAAACCACTAAGAGCAAAAGGTTATTAGCTTTATTTGCACTCATTATACTCACCTTCCCCCGGCACTTTGCTGCTTATTTAAGCTGTCCAAACTAAAAGATATAACGCGATCCAAAAATTCATAACAAAGTTAATTCCTTATCAAAATAGTTATGGTTATGATGCTACACAGAGACAGATAGACGTCTAGACACAAAGATAGCCATAACAATGAATGATAGCACCGTACACATTGCATAACTTATCAACACCATGACGGAGTTCCGGATGAAAAAAATTGCTTCCCCATTACTGGCCCTAAGCCTGTTGACGGCACTGCCAGTATTCGCTGCGGACACCGCCACGGTAGCCCCTATTCCTGATGCCATTGCCAAGCATCAAGGGCAAATTAAAATTGCGGTGATCCGTAATTTAGGTTCCGATGACAACACCACTCAATTCCTATCAGGTGTATTGAAAGAAGGCAAAAAACTGGGTTTCAAAGTCGATACTTTCTTAAGTAATGGCGATGATGCGCGTTTTCAGGACTTTGTTAATCAGGCTATCAGCCAGAAATACGACGGGATTATTCTTTCCCAGGGCCGAGACCCCTACTCGACTGAACTGGTAAAACGCATTGCAGCGAACGGCATTGCCGTGTCTGTATTTGATACTGCCATTCAGGGTGATATCCCCGGTCTGACTGTCACTCAGCAAGATGATGCTTCACTGACTAATGAATCCTTCGGTCAGTTGGTCAAAGACTTCAACGGCAAAGCGAATATTATCAAACTCTGGGTAGCCGGATTCCCACCGATGGAGCGTCGCCAGGCCGCTTATCAAGCACTGCTGAAACAAAATCCGGGCATTACCGAACTCGAATCTATTGGTGCTGTTTCATCCGATGTTCAAGGCGATACCGCGAATAAAGTGGGGGCCGTCTTGGCGAAATACCCGAAAGGGAAAATAGATGCAATTTGGGGAACCTGGGATGCCTTTACTCAAGGTGCTTATAAAGCCTTGCAAGAAAACGGCCGTACCGAGATCAAATTGTACAGCATTGATATCTCGAATCAGGATTTGCAGTTGATGCGCGAAGCGAATAGCCCTTGGAAAGTCAGCGTTGCCGTCGATCCTAAACTTATTGGTGCCGTTAACTTACGCCTGGTCGCTAAGAAAATTGCCGGTGAAGAGACCCCTGCCAGTTATGAATTCCGCGCAGCCTCTATTCCACAAGCACTGCTGGCGAGCCAACCTGGCCCAGTTAACGTTTCCGGTTTGAGTAAAATCATCCCAGGCTGGGGTCAGTCAGATGATTTCAACTCACCTTGGTTTGCTACCCTTGCAGCCAAAAATGGTCAGTAATGTGTCATTAAAGACCCATGTGAAAAATTGATTTGGAGTGAAATAAATGGCAGCGCAAGGAGTCTTGCCAACACCTGAATACAGCCGCAATATGCGGCTGATTGGTCATAGTGATCAGGGTGGAAAACCCGATGGCGTGCAGGTGATGGTGCATCGTGGTTTCGCTTATGTCGGCCATATGGTGTCCCAGGGCGTTTCGATTATTGATGTACGAGACGCAAAAAACCCACGTCCGGCTGGTTTTATCGCCGCGCCACCCAATACGTGGAATGTACACTTACAAGCTCATGATGACCTGCTACTGGTCATTAATGCCCGTGACTTGTTTGCTGACGCTAGTTTTGCCGAAGAGAAAGTGTATTACACCCGCTCGGTAGCCCAAACGGTCAGTACCCGGCAAGAAGGCCGTAGTTGGAGTGCCGGTTTACGTATTTTTGATATTTCGATACCGGACAAGCCCCGCGAGATAAGTTTCCTGCCACTTGATGGCATAGGTATCCACCGTATCTGGTATGTCGGTGGGCGCTGGGCCTATGTTTCTGCACTGCTCGACGGCTACAGTGATTATATTTTTCTAATCATTGATTTGGCTGATCCGCAAAAACCACAGGTTGCCGGGCGTTATGCGTTACCCGGTATGCATACCGCTGCGGGTGAACAAGCCAGCTGGCCTGAAGGTAAGCGCTATGCATTGCACCATGCCATTATCAGCGGTGATACAGCTTACGGCAGTTGGCGTGATGGTGGCCTGACACTATTAGATGTTAGCGACCGCACTGAGCCAAAACTGATCAGCCACCGTAACTGGAGCCCACCGTTTGGTGGCGGGACTCATACTGCGCTTCCCCTGCCAGATCGCGACTTACTGGTGGTGCTGGATGAAGCAGTACTGGATAACCAAGAGGATGGCGAGAAACATATTTGGGTATTTGATATTCGTGAGCCGAGCAATCCAGTGAGTATCTCAACCTTCCCCGTGCCTGATGAGCGAGATTATGTAAAAAAAGGCGCACATTTTGGCCCACATAATCTGCATGAAAACCGGCCTGGCAGTTTTATCAGTTCATCGCTGATTTTTGCCACTTATCAGAATGCGGGGGTTCGGGCCTATGACATCAGCAATCCCTATCAGCCGAAAGAAACTGGTGCTCTGGTGCCCGCTGCACCGGAAAAAATGATGGATAGACGACCTGGCCGCCCACAAGTGATTCAATCATGTGATGTGTTTGTTGATGCTCAAGGGATTATCTACAGCACTGATTATAATGGCGGGCTATCTATCATCGAATATTTAGGTTAATAGTCTATAAATGGCAGGTCGATTCAGGTCGATCTGCTATTTGCAAAAAAATTTCCTCCCTCCCCTCTCTTTCGTTCCTGCAATAGTCTACTGTAATTGGCTGAGTCGCGTCGTAATGCTGTGCGTGTCATTCTTTTTATTGGCAATAATCCGCATAGAAACAACTTATTACCCATAATTAAAAATAAGAAAATACCATGAAAGGATTTCCATCGCGTGTCACTAACCTGCTGATTGCCTCGTTGGTGTTGACCATTGGCCGAGCGGTAACGCTGCCGTTTATCACTATCTATTTGGCCGAACATTTTCAGCTAGCGCCAGACAAGGTTGGGCTGGTCTTGGGAGCAAGTTTGACCTTGGGGATTTTCACCAGTCTATATGGCGGTTATCTGGTGGATAAATTCAATAAAAAGCGCTTGATTTTGCTGGCAATCACCCTGTTCTCTGCCACTTTTTTCACCTTGCCGTGGATTGAACATCCGGCGTGGATTATCCTGATTTTGGCATTGCTGCATTCGGCATACTCAGTTTATAGCATCGCTATTAAAGCCTGTTTTGCCGACTGGTTGCCCGTCAATGAGCGCATCAAAGCCTTCTCGGCCAACTACACACTGGTCAATGTTGGCTGGGCGGTTGGGCCAGGATTGGGTGTTTTGGTCGTCAGTATGGGGCCGCAAGTCCCCTTTATCATTTCGGGCATACTGGCGTTGTTGGTTGCCATCACACTGAAATTTAGAATCGACAGTACAGATATGTCGGTCACGGAGCATACGCAGACTGAATCTGTACCAGATTTCCGCCAAACGTTTCGTATTTTGCGCCATGACAAACGGCTGATCTATTTCACCGTCGGCAGCATGCTCAGTGCCATTGTCTTTGGTCAGTTCTCCGGCTATTTATCTCAATACCTGATTACTGTTTCTGATGCCAAATTTGCCTATCAGGTGATTGGCGCGGTGATGACGGTCAATGCGGCCATTGTCATTACCTTGCAATACCTATTAAGTCGCCGTATGAATCAACAGAACTTAATGCGCTGGCTAATGCTAGGGACGCTGTTCTTTATTATTGGTTTGTTCGGATTTATGGCCGCGCAACAGTCAATCCCCGTGTGGATGCTAGCGATGGCGATTTTCTCATTGGGTGAGATTATTGTTATCCCGGTCGAATATCTGTTTATCGATTTTATTGCACCCGCGAATCTCAAAGGCAGTTACTATGGCGTACAGAACCTCGGTCAATTAGGTGGCGCTGCGAATCCGGTACTCTGCGGTTTTCTGTTAGCCTATGCCGCACCGGAGATGATGTTCTACATGTTGATTGTGGCGGCTATTTTGGGGCTGGTATTTTTCTATCGTGGCTACCAATTAGCCAAATCGCCAGCCCAGCAACCCTCTCAGTTGCAAGACGAGTCGTAATTGGCATAATTCCATAAAAATTATTCATAGTGTGATACCTGGCACAGTGTTAACGTTAATTGTATGATGAATGCATTCCGTCACTCAGGACTCTTTTTATGCGCAATGTGACTTCACTTGGCTGGCAGTATCTGCGGGCTTTCGCCATTATTTATCTGTGTTTGTGGGCGGGTAAAGCGGTGGCCTTGCTGCTGCCCATCAGCATCCCCGGCAGCATCCTCGGGATGCTGATTCTGTTTGCCCTGCTTTCCTCACAGATTTTGCCTTCGACATGGGTAAAACCCGGTTGTCACCTGCTAATTCGTTACATGGCGCTGCTGTTTGTGCCGATCGGTGTTGGCGTTATGCAATATTATGACCAGCTCACCAAGCAGTTCGGCCCGATCGTGGTTTCCTGCTTTGTCAGTACCTTGATTGTGATGTTGGTCGTCGGTTACAGCTCGCATTATGTCCATCGTGAGCGCAAGGTGATTGGTTCTCCCACTCACACCGAGGAGGACAAATGATCAGTAACTTATGGTGGTCGCTGCCACTCACGTTAATGGTGTTCTTCAGTGCACGCCGTTTGGCGCGCTGGTTGAAAATGCCTTTACTGAACCCTTTGCTGATATCAATGGTTGTTATCATTCCATTGTTGTTGGTGACACATATGCCTTATGCCAATTATTTTGCAGGCAGCAAAGTACTAAACGACCTGTTGCAGCCGGCGGTGGTGGCGTTGGCTTTCCCGCTGTATGAGCAATTGCATCAAATTCGCGCGCGCTGGAAATCAATCATAAGCATCTGTTTTATCGGTAGTATAACCGCTATGGTCAGTGGCACTGCTGTGGCCCTGTGGATGGGTGCAACCCCTGAGATTGCCGCCTCGGTACTGCCTAAATCTGTCACCACACCTATTGCTATGGCGGTGGCCGAATCTATTCATGGTTTACCTGCTATCAGCGCAGTGTGCGTTATTTTTGTCGGGATTCTGGGAGCGGTGTTTGGTCACAGCTTGTTGAATTTGTTGAAAATCACCACTAAAGCTTCACGCGGTCTGGCAATGGGGACTGCATCACACGCCTTGGGTACCGCCCGTTGTGCTGAGTTGGATTTTCAGGAAGGGGCATTCAGCTCACTGGCCTTGGTAATCTGTGGGATTATCACCTCACTGCTAGCGCCCTTTTTGTTTCCGGTACTGCTACATTTATTTGGCTAACATCGCAGTATAAATTTGAGATACATCTCTCATTTGAGATTTTACTTGCATGAATTTCATATATAACGGGATCTATATCACACCAAGAAAGCCCCAAGCTGCCTAAAATAGTTTCCCGTAACTATTGGAGAGAACCTTATGCAAGCACGTTTTCATGACGCTTGGGCTAAGTTGCCCGCCTCGCTGCAATCCGCACTTGAACCTATCATGAGCGCAAACGATTTCCCTGCAATGCTGACAGCAGATCAAGTGAAAGTGGTGAAGACTATCAGCGGGTTAGATGATGATGCGCTAGCATTTGCGTTGCTACCCCTGGCCGCCGCTTGTGCATTGACACCCGTCTCTAATTTCAAGGTCGGGGCTATTGCTCGCTGTATCAGCGGTAATCTCTATTTCGGTGCCAATATGGAGTTTAGTGGTGCCCCATTGCAACAAACCATCCACGCCGAACAGTGTGCCGTAACACACGCCTGGTTGCGCAATGAGGCCAGTCTGGTCTCTATTACCGTCAATTACACGCCGTGTGGCCATTGTCGCCAGTTTATGAATGAACTAAATAGCGGAACCGGTCTGCATATTCATTTGCCAAACCGCCCAACATCGACTCTGGGGCAATATTTGCCCGACTCTTTCGGCCCGAAAGATTTGAATATCACCACTCTGCTGATGGACCCTGTCGATCACGGCTATAAAATTGCTGAAACTGATGTCCTGACTCAGGCAGCACTTGATGGCGCAAATCACAGCCATGCACCTTACAGCAACTCCCATAGTGGTGTGGCATTGGAAGCCGCTGACGGTACTATTTATACTGGGCGCTATGCTGAAAACGCAGCTTTTAATCCAAGCCTGCCACCGCTGCAAGCCGCGTTGATTCTGACCAACCTTGCTGGCAAAGATTGTGGTGCTATCCGCCGCGCAGTGCTGGTTGAAGGCAGTAAACCGGTGCTGACTCAGTGGAATGCCACCCAAGCAACGCTGGCCGCATTAGGCTGTAGCGATGTAAAACGTGTGACATTTTAAACAGATAAAACCGCAACGGGGTTACCTGCTAACCCCGATAAACACCAACTGTGCAACGCCATTTGTTGGTTAACTATTCCCCATTACGTAATAAAAGCGCATCTCTCAGTTGAGGGGTAATACATTGGGGATCCAGTCCACAGTATGAAGTGGGTGGTTGATAAGGTGTGACTTTGAACTCTTGTTTACTTTTTTGTATGGCCATTGAAGAGGCGATATAACATCGCTCTTGATTAATTACACCCCCTCTACTATCAATCTCTTTTGTGATGCGAATAACCATCGGCCCATTGTCATTGCGCTCACCCAAAGCGATGCACAAATCATCATTCGAAAGACCAGATAAATCGTCTACTGGTATTGTATAGCTTGAGCAACCTGATAGCAGAAGCATCAGAGTAATAACACTGCATTTATCCATTTTTATTTCCATCGATTATTTTAACACTACAGGGTGCGTATTTAGCCCGACAGAAATTTAATTTATATAAATCATCTAACATAGTCTTACTTTGGTAATACTCGATTGTTATTTAATAAAATTTTTTAATTTAATTAATTCTTACAGTAGTTATCCGGGGGTAAAAATCGCATTTCTCCCTTCAAATTAAAAGAGCTATTGAATAACTGTTATAGTTTCATTTATATAAACAGTGTCGGCTTATCGCCAATAATCAGGTGGGAACACGCTCCAACACTACGATTTAAATCATTTCGATACGTAAAAAATTTTTTAGCCAAAATACAGCTTTACGGACTTACTCCATGAATGTGATACAGCCCACATTTACTGATAGCCGACATATTTAACTAACAAAAGCTGTACATTTTTTTCTTATCTTTTAGGATCAGGGTAACGACTTGATAACGTTTAAGAGTGAAACTCATGGAACTGGAATACGAAAGTAAACGCCCCCTGTACATCCCCTACGCTGGCCCGATCCTATTAGAATTCCCTTTATTGAACAAAGGTAGCGCCTTCACCAATGATGAGCGCAGCCACTTCAATTTACACGGCTTATTGCCAGAAGCGGTTGAAACCATCGAAGAACAGGCTGAACGTGCTTATCGTCAGTATCAGGATTTCAAAAACGACGACGATAAACATATTTATCTGCGTAATATTCAAGATACTAATGAGACCCTGTTTTACCGCCTGCTGGAAGCGCATCTTAGCGAGATGATGCCCATTATTTACACCCCAACGGTCGGCGAAGCTTGTGAACACTTCTCCGACATCTATCGCCGCGCGCGCGGGTTATTTATCTCTTACCCAAATCGCGAACATATTGATGACATGCTGCAAAATGCCACCAAGCAAAATGTGAAAGTTATCGTGGTTACTGACGGCGAACGCATTCTCGGCCTTGGCGACCAAGGTATCGGCGGCATGGGTATTCCTATTGGCAAACTGTCACTGTATACCGCCTGCGGTGGTATTAGTCCGGCTTATACCTTGCCAGTGGTATTAGATGTGGGCACCAACAACCCGCAACGTCTGAACGACCCGCTGTATATGGGCTGGCGTCATCCACGTATTTCCGGCGACGAATATTATGCCTTTGTTGATGAATTCATTCAGGCCGTCAAACGCCGCTGGCCGAATGTATTGTTGCAGTTTGAAGATTTTGCGCAGAACAATGCGACGCCGCTGCTCAACCGCTACCGTGATGAGCTGTGCTGTTTCAATGATGATATTCAGGGCACAGCAGCGGTCACATTGGGCAGCCTTATTGCAGCAAGTCATGCCGCTGGCAGCCAGTTGCGCGACCAAACTGTGACCTTCCTCGGCGCAGGTTCAGCCGGTTGTGGCATTGCTGAGCAGATCATTGCGCAGATGATTTCGGAAGGTCTGAGTGAAGAACAAGCTCGGGCGCGTGTCTTTATGGTCGATCGTTTCGGACTGTTGACTGACAAACTGCCTAATTTGTTGGATTTCCAAAGTAAGTTGGTACAAAAAAGTGATGCATTGCAAAGCTGGAATCTGACCAGTGACTCAATCTCATTGCAGGATGTGGTTCGTAATGCCAAACCTACCGTACTGATTGGGGTTTCTGGCCAGCCGGGGTTATTTACCGAAGAGTTGATCCGCGAGATGCACAAGCACTGTGCGCGCCCGATAGTGATGCCACTGTCGAACCCAACTTCACGGGTAGAAGCACGGCCAGAAGATATTATTAACTGGACAGATGGCGCAGCACTGGTCGCAACAGGTAGCCCCTTCTCACCGGTCAGCTATAAAGAGAAACTGTATCCAATTGCACAATGCAATAACTCTTATATCTTCCCCGGCATTGGTTTGGGGGTGCTGGCATCCGGTGCCAAGCGTGTCACCGACGGCATGCTGATGGCCGCCAGCCGTGCATTGGCGGAGTGTTCACCGCTGGCGCAAAACGGCGAAGGAGCATTACTGCCCAATATCGATGATATTCAGGCAGTGTCAAAAACCATCGCTATGCAAGTAGGGAAAGCTGCGCAGTTGCAAGGGGTCGCTATTGTCACTTCTGAGGAAGCATTAGCTAAAGCCATTGAGCACAACTATTGGCAGCCTCAGTATCGGACTTACAAACGAACCTCGTTCTAGTCATTATCCGGCCTGCGCTGCTGCTCAGGCCGGTTATAGACTCACTCTTCTGTTATCAGTTCCCCCTCAATCATTAATATAATAAGAAGAAACTATTGGCATGATATCGGTGGGTACAGTAGCCTTGCAGTATCACCAGTGAATTGAATGCATCAAAGGCCAGAGAATGTGGAAACGCCTGATTATTAGCTTAATTATCATCGCAGGGTTGCTGATGGTGACAGCTATTGCGCTCGATCGCTGGATCAGCTGGAAAACAGCCCCTTTTATCTACGATGAACTGCAAGACTTACCGCACCGGCAGGTTGGTGTGGTATTAGGCACGGCTAAGTATTATAAAACCGGTGGTATAAATCAGTTTTATCAATACCGCATCCAAGGGGCGCTAAACGCCTATAACAGTGGCAAAGTCAGTTACTTACTGCTGAGTGGTGACAATGCGCTACACAGTTATAATGAGCCGATGACCATGCGCCGCGATTTGATGGCCGCTGGTGTACCCGCCTCTGACATTGTGTTGGATTATGCCGGTTTCCGCACACTAGATTCTATTGTGCGTACTCGAAAAGTATTTGATACCAATGATTTTATTATTATTACTCAGCGTTTCCATTGCGAGCGGGCGTTGTTTATCGCGATGCATATGGGGATTCAAGCGCAGTGTTTTGCTGTGCCGTCACCCAAAGATATGCTCAATGTTCGAGTACGTGAGATCTTTGCCCGCCTCGGCGCGCTGTCAGATCTCTATATTATGAAACGCGAGCCACGCTTCCTGGGGCCATTAATCCCTATTCCAGCAGTACACGTGATACCGGATGATGCGCAAGGTTACCCCGCTGTATCCCCTGAGCAACTGGTTGAACTGGAACACCGGCTAGCAGAAGAAAAAGCGAAAAAACCAGCTCCAGCTCCATGATTTTGAATGCGCTTTTGTTTTGACGTCAATAACGATCAAAAGCGCTTACCATTATCCTCTTTGCCCTAAAAACGCCCCGACATCACTTTCAACCTCCCCCATCTCTTGCAATAACTGTAAGGTTTCCAGCGCTTCATCCTCATCCAGTCGACTCATGGCGAATCCCACATGCACCAAAACCCAATGACCGATTAATGCTGTACTAGCCTGCTCGTCCGCCGCCACCAGCATAATATTGACCGAGCGGCGCACGCCACAGACATCCACCCATGCCGTGCCTGGTTGAGTGTCATCCAACGCGACAATTTGCCCAGGGATCCCTATACACATAATCCGGCTCCCGCAGTGCCACGGCATAAAAAAAGTAACTTCATTCCACCTCCAACCGCTTAATTATCACGCCATCATCAGCCGCCCCAATACGTAAGTGGCTGCCCGCACATAACGGGCAACGAGTCACTTTGCTGCTAAGCAAATTAACCGCTTGCTGGCAGTCATGGCACCACACCTGTGATTGCTGCTGGCTAAGATGCAAAACACAGCCTTCCGCCAAAGTGCCACGACACACTAATTCAAAACAGAACTCCAGTGCCTGCGGCTCGACACAGGAAAAGGCACCGGTTTCCAGCCACACGCCGGTAATTCTCTGCGCGCCGTGCAATCGTGCCTGCTGTTCCATCATGGCAATAGCATTTTGGCATAAGGTAATCTCATGCATGACTGTCTCCCAGTATGGATTTCTCTGGCAAAATCAATGCAAAGACGATGCCAGTAATACCGGCCATATCATGGAATCGAAAACAAACATAACCAATTGATAAGTAATATTATTTTATAATATTGTCTGGGTATAAATTCACGATATGAATAATCACTGTCGAAGTGTCATCCGACAGTGAGGATTTCGTCACTATTGTCGACACTTCGCAGCGGCAATCCCTCTGTTTTTACTACCTTTTAAATTCCTGCCCTTTGTCTGCAATCAGCTTAATGCCCTGCTGGCGCGGCTTCACCACTCTTTTGCATTGGCGGTCACCGTGCTGGCACAGAATATGCTTTGGAGCTGGGAAATGATTGCTATCAGCCTGACTGTCACCAGATTTTTGTCCCGGAGGGTATGGCCATGAACCGCTTTGTGATTGCGGAACCGAGGCTTTGTATTGGATGCAATACCTGCATGGCTGCTTGCAGCCAGGTGCATAAAGCCAAGGGTTTACAACAGCATCCCAGATTGACTGTTATGCGTAACGCCACGGTTACGGCACCGATTCTCTGTCGTCACTGTGAAGATGCATGGTGCGCGCGGGTTTGCCCGGTCAATGCCATCACCCTGACAAATAACGCCGTCGAATTGGATGAAACCACCTGTATCGGCTGCAAGCTCTGCGGTATCGCCTGCCCGTTTGGCGCAATCACACCGGCTGGCAGTAAGCCCTTGGCAGTGCCAGAAAATTTCCCTGAATACATTCCGATGACCCTGCTATCTGATGTGCCATTCAGCCCAACCAACATGAATCCGTTCCTTGCCTGGAATGCCGGAGTACGCACTGTTGCCGTGAAATGCGACTTATGCAGCTTCCAATCTCAGGGGCCGGAATGTGTGCGGGTCTGCCCGACTAACGCCTTAATGCTAGTGGATGAGCACAGCATTGAACAAGCAAATCACGCCAAGCGCCTGGCCGCCGCCAGTGGGTTTGCCAACGAGCTGCCCTTTATGGTCGTGGACACCTCGTCAGCTATCTCTCACGAGGAGCAGAAAAGATGATGAATTCGCTTGAGCTATTGTGGCTCTCCTTACTGCTTTATCTGGCTGGCGCACTGCTTTCTCTGCTGCTGGCACGACGAGAAACACTGGCGATTTATGCCTCCGGATTGGCGTCATTGTTAGGTGGCCTTGCGGGCTTGTTTGCTGCGGCCCCCACTCTACTTGGCGGCGGGATTATCACCTTCACCACCGCTGGGCCATTCCCGTTTGTGGCATTTAGTTTGCGTCTTGATCCATTAGCCGCATTTATGCTGATGGTCATCTCACTATTAGTGGTGATAACCGCGCTCTATTCACTGGCCTATGTGCAGGAATACAAAGGGCGCGGGGCGTGGGGAATGGGGGTCTTTATGAACCTGTTCATCGCCTCAATGGTGGCGTTGGTGGTAGTGGATAATGCTTTCTACTTTATTATTTTCTTCGAAATGATGTCGCTGGCGTCTTACTTCCTGGTGATTTCCGATCAGGATGACGATGCCATCAGCGCGGGTTTACTCTATTTTCTGATTGCCCACGCCGGTTCCGTGCTGATTATGATTGCGTTCTTCCTGCTGTACCGCCTGAGCGGCAGCCTGGAGTTTGCCGCCTTCCGGCAGGCTAATCCGCAACCTATTATGGCCTCGGTTATCTTCTTATTGGCTTTCTTCGGTTTTGGTGCCAAAGCAGGGATGCTGCCACTGCATGGCTGGTTACCCCGTGCGCACCCTGCGGCCCCTTCCCATGCTTCTGCCCTGATGTCCGGCGTCATGGTGAAAATAGGCATCTTCGGCATCATCAAAGTCGGCATTGATTTGCTCGGTGCCAGCCAACTGTGGTGGGGCGTGGTGGTGTTGGGCTTTGGTGCAGTATCCTCAGTGCTGGGCGTGCTGTATGCATTGGCCGAACACGACATCAAACGGCTACTGGCGTATCACACGGTTGAGAATATCGGCATCATCCTGATGGGGGTCGGTGTCGGTATGATTGGTATTGCCAGCCATCAGCCGGTACTCGCCGCGCTGGGTTTACTGGGTGCGCTCTACCACCTGCTTAACCACGCCGTCTTCAAAGGGCTGCTGTTCCTCGGGGCCGGTGCGGTCATTTATCGCTTACACACCAAAGACATGGAAAAGATGGGCGGGCTGGCCCGAATGATGCCTTATACCGCACTGGCCTTTCTGGTGGGATGTATGGCGATTTCAGCCCTGCCGCCATTCAATGGTTTTGTCAGTGAATGGTTCACCTACCAATCACTGTTTACCATGACCAAAGACGGCGGTTTTATTATTCGCCTCGCCGGGCCAATCGCCATTGTGATGCTGGCAATCACTGGTGCATTGGCGGCTATGTGTTTTGTGAAAGTTTATGGCATCAGCTTCTGCGGTCTGCCGCGTACAGAAAAAGCCGCCCTTGCGCGCGAAGTCCCCTGGCCGATGACCACCGCCATGCTGTTGTTGGCGCTGCTTTGCCTGGCTTTGGGAATAGGTGCCACCCATGTCGCTCCGGTGATTGGCCGCATTGCCTCCAGCTTGATAACTGCGCCTCCGGTGCCTTCTTTACAGGTAGCGCAAGGCGCGGTGTTATTCCCACAACACAGCTCTCAGGCCATGCTGTCCACCTTATATATCTTCTTTGGTTTATTGATTTTGCCGCTGGTGATTTTACTGGTCGCCAGTTTCTACAGAGGCAGTCGTCTGGCATTTCGTCATGGTGGCGACCCGTGGGCTTGCGGTTATGCCTATGAGCAGGCCATGACTGTCTCGGCCGGTGGCTTTACTCAACCCCTGCGAGCCATGTTTGCTCCGCTCTATCGATTGCGTAAAACACTCGATCCCGCCCCGATGATGCAGCGTGCGCTGGAATATTCCGTCAGTGGTGCGGGCCGGGTGGAACCGGTCTGGGATGAGAAAATAGTGGCCCCGCTTATCCGTTCTATCCAATGGCTCAGCCAACGAATTCAATGGCTGCAACAGGGTGATTTCCGCCTCTACTGTCTGTATGTGGTCGCCGCGCTGGTAACCCTGCTGATTATTGCGGCTATTTAAGGAGACGAGCAATGCCAACTACTGATATGCCTGCGCTCTCTATGATTGCTTTCGCCATCGGGCAGGCGCTGGTGATGCTGGCGCTGGCACCGCTGATGGCGGGGATTTCGCGCATGGTAAGAGCCAGAATGCACTCGCGCCGTGGGCCGGGCATCCTGCAAGAGTATCGAGATTTAGCCAAGCTACTGAAACGTCAGGATGTGGCACCGGCCAATGCCGGGATTATTTTCCGGCTGATGCCCTATGTACTGCTGGGCAGCATGTTATTGATTGCCATGACGTTACCCATTTTCACGCTGGCCTCCCCCTTTGGCGTGGCAGGCGACCTGATAGCTCTGCTGTATCTGTTCGCGCTGTTCCGCTTCTTCTTCTCACTGGCAGGTCTGGATAGCGGCAGTATCTTCGCCGGTATCGGTGCCAGCCGCGAGTTGACGCTGGGGGTGTTGGTTGAACCGACATTAATCCTGTCACTGCTAGTGGTTGGGCTGATTGCTGGCTCAACCAATATCGGCACCATCAGTACTACCTTATCTCAAGGGCACTGGCAGTCACCAACCGCAACGGCTCTGGCGCTGTTGGCCTGCGGTTTTGCCGTGTTTATCGAAATGGGCAAAATTCCGTTTGATGTCGCTGAAGCGGAACAAGAGCTACAGGAAGGGCCACTGACCGAATACTCCGGTGCCTCACTGGGCTTGGTCAAATGGGGCATAAGCCTGAAACAGGTAGTGGTGGCGCAGCTTTTCCTCGGCGTGTTTATCCCTTTTGGCAAGCTGGCGGTACTGAGTGGGCCGGGCTTGCTGTGGGCGCTGGTGGCCTGCGTTATCAAATTGGTGGTGGTGTTTGTACTGGCCTCCATCGTGGAAAACAGTATTGCCCGTGGGCGCTTCCTGTTGACCTCCCGTGTTACCTGGCTGGGGTTTGGCGTCGCTGCCTTGTCTCTGGTTTTCTATCTCACCGGCCTTTAAGGAGCTAATAAACCCATCATGGATAACCTGGCTCTTATAAATTCAGTCCTTATAAACATAGCCCTTGCGACCATTCTGGTTCCGTTTGCCGGAGCCATTCTCACTGCCTGTTTACCACAGCAATGGGCGAAATGGTCTTGTACCTTCTTCTCACTGCTGGCCACCCTCGGCACCGTTCTGCTGGCTTATGCCTACCTGAGTGGCGGCAAGGTGGATGTCACTTTTGATCTAATTCATTACGGTGATATGGCACTGTTCGGTCTGACCATCGACCGCATCAGCACCTTAATTGCTTTCGCCGTGGTATTCCTCGGCTTGCTGGTCAGTATCTATTCCACCGGCTATCTGACATTAGGTAATCGCGAGCACCCTCACGAAGGCACCAACCGCTACTATGCGCTGCTATTGGTATTCATTGGCGCTATGGCAGGGCTGGTCTTATCATCCACCCTGCTAGGACAGCTGTTCTTCTTTGAAATTACCGGCGGCTGTTCGTGGGGTTTGATTGGTTACTACCAGAGCCAGAAGTCACTACGCTCGGCGCTAAAAGCCTTGCTGGTCACCCATGTGGCGGCCATCGGCCTGTATTTGGCGGCGGCAGTGCTACTGGTCAATACCGGTACCTTTGCTTTAACGGCACTGGCGCAACTGGACCACACCACCAAAGTCATGGTATTCGGAGGCATCCTGTTTGCCGCCTGGGGGAAATCGGCCCAGTTACCACTGCATATTTGGTTGCCGGATGCGATGGAGGCCCCGACCCCAGTCAGTTCCTATCTGCACGCCGCGTCAATGGTCAAAGTCGGCGTCTATATCTTCGCTCGCGCCATCTACTCTGCCGGTGATGTGCCGCAGATTATCGGTACTGTTGGTATGGTGATGGCGGTTATTACCTTGATTTACGGCTTCTTTATGTATCTGCCGCAAAAAGATATGAAGCGGCTACTGGCCTACTCCACCATCACCCAGCTGTCTTATATTTTCTTCGCTCTGTCTTTGGCTATCTACGGATCGAAACTGGCCTTTGATGGCGGCATTGCCTACATCTTCAACCACGCATTTGCCAAGAGCCTGTTCTTCCTGGTCGCCGGGGCGCTGAGTTACAGCTGCGGCACCCGTATGTTGCCCAAACTTAAGGGCATCATGGGAAAAATGCCACTGCTGGGCGTCGGATTCTGTGTGGCGGCACTGGCTATCACCGGGGTACCGCCATTTAACGGTTTCTTCAGTAAATTCCCCATTTTCGCTGCTGGTTTCTCACTTTCTCATGAACATTGGCTGCTGATACCGCTGCTGGTACTGGCGTTGATTGAATCGGTTGCCAGCTTTGGCTGGTTCCTCTACTGGTTCGGACAAACTGTACCCGGCAAGCCATCAGAAGAAGTCGCCAGTGCCAAGCCGCTGCCATTAGCCATGCAGGGTGTGCTGGTCGTGCTAGTGGTGATGTCGGTGTGTTCAAGTTTTATTGCCGTCGCCTGGCTCGGATAAGGGAGTAAAAAATGACCGGAACACTTCTTGTCAACAATTTGGCTGGCCTGCTGATCATTACCTCGCTGCTGGTGATTATCGTGAAAAAACCCGCCACATCAGCGCTGTTTTATGCTTTGCAGTCACTGGTCTTGGTGCTGATTTTCCTGGTATTAGCCGAAACCTTGCACGCCCACGAGCTGTATATGTGGTCGCTGACCGCCTTTATCACCAAAGTGATATTGGTGCCGTGGATTATGTATCGCGCATTTCGCCAGATGGAAGACCCTAAAGCCAACGGCGGCGTGGTAGGTACCGCTGGCCTGATATTTATCGCCGCCATCATCATTTTATTGAGCTACTTCGTGGTCGAGCCGGTGCAATTGCCGATGGTCAGTGCGCTGAAACCGGCATTGGCAGTGTCACTTGGGCACTTCCTGATTGGTCTGCTGTGTATCGTCACCCAACGCAATATCCTGAAAAACATCTTCGGTTACTGCCTGATGGAAAACGGCGCGCACCTAATGTTGGCATTGTTGGCTTTCCGCGCGCCGGAGTTGGTCGAGGTAGGTATTGCCACTGATGCCATCTTTGCCGTGATTGTGATGACGCTAATGGCGCGCAAAATTTACCGCACGCTGCATACGCTGGATGTTAAACAACTGACAGCGCTAAAGGGGTAATAAAATGAGCAATACTGACCTGCTGCTGTTACTGCTGGCGATACCTCTGATAGCCTCACTGCTGGCATTTGCTTGCCGTGCCCTGGGGAGTGCCGCCCGCATGGCAACCACTTGGGTACATTTTGCAGGCATCAGTTTACTGCTGATAGTGGCATTGACGGTAGTGTGCCGAGTGGCAGTGGGCGGGGAAATTCTGGCGGTTCACCATTGGCTGCATATCGACAGCCTCAGTGCGCTGTTCCTCGCTATTTTAGGTGTTATCGGCTTTATCACTGGCCTTTACTCCCTTGGCTATATGCGCCATGAAGTGAATAACGGTGAAATTACTGTCAGCACCTTGTGTAATTACTACGGCTTTTTCCATCTGTTCCTATTCACCATGCTGTTGGTGGTGACCAGTAATAACCTGATTCTGATGTGGGTTGGCATTGAAGCCACCACCCTCAGTTCGGCCTTTTTGGTGGGATTATACGGCCAGCGCTCCTCACTGGAGGCGGCGTGGAAGTACATTATCATCTGTACCGTTGGTGTGGCGTTCGGGCTATATGGCACAGTGTTGGTATATGCCAATGCTGCCAATGTGCTGGCCGACCCCGGCAGCGCTATCTTCTGGACGGTGGTCGCCGAGCATGCCAAAGAGCTGGATCCTAGCCTGATGCATCTGGCATTTGTCTTTATCCTGATTGGCTTTGGTACCAAAACCGGCCTGTTCCCAATGCACTCCTGGCTGCCGGATGCTCACAGCGAAGCCCCCAGCCCCACCAGCGCCTTGTTATCCGCGGTCTTACTCAACTGCGCCCTGCTAGTGATCATTCGCTATTACATTATTATCAGTGCCGCCATCGGGCCACATTTCCCACAAATGTTGCTGTTGGTCTTCGGCATGATGTCGGTTGCCGTCTCTGCATTCTTCATTCTGGCACAGCGCGATATGAAACGTTTGTTGGCTTACTCCAGTGTAGAGAACATGGGTTTAATCGCCGTGGCCTTAGGCATTGGTGGCCCACTGGGGGTATTAGCCGCACTGTTTCACACCATGAATCACAGCCTGGCAAAAACCTTACTATTCTGCGGTTCTGGCAATGTGCTGCTGAAATATGGCACGCGGGATATGGGGGCTATCAAAGGCATTATCCGTGTGGCTCCGCTCACTGCGGTGATGCTGGCCGGTGGCGCATTGGCGCTGGCGGGAATGCCGCCATTTAACGTGTTTATCAGTGAATTTATGGTGGTCGCCGCAGCGATCAAAGCCGGCCATATTACCTTAGTTATTGTGTTGCTATTGCTACTCACTTTGGTACTGGCGGGGTTGGTACGTATGATAGCCAGCACGGTGCTGGGTACCCCACCGACGGCGGTGAGCAAAGGTGAACTGGGTATTCTGACTACCGCACCGATGGCGATTCTATTACTGCTGATGCTATTGCTCGGAGTGCATATTCCCACGCCAGTGACCCGCTTGCTGACTGATGCGGCGCAAATTGTCCTCAATAACGATAGCCGTGACCCTATCCAACAACCCTTTATGTTGCCGTGGCAATTGCCCAGCCCAATACCAGACATTTCTCCGGCCCTATTGACCCCATCCATCGCAGATACGCACGCCGCTCTGCCATTCACCCCGACTCGTCAGGAGATGTAACGTGACTCACGAAACGCCTTTTTCAGCTCATTTGGTTTCAGGGCAGCCACACAGCGGTGAAAAACTGGGAGCCGCCTATGTGGCCCGGCTGCGGGAACAATTTCCAACAGCAATTCTTGATGAAGAGTGGCAAACCCCTGATCAACTGACGATAACCATCAAACTGAACAGTCTGCCGGATGTGGTTGAACACCTTTATTATCAGCAAGGCGGTTGGTTATCAGTGCTATTTGGTAATGACGAACGCAGTTTGAATGGCTATTTTGCCATCTACTATGTGCTGTCAATGGAAGGCCGCGAACAATACGGCATTGATACGGGTAAAAAGTATGGCGATAAGTGCTGGGTGATTGTCAAAGCGCTGGTTAGCCCCGAACGACCCGAGTTCCCTTCCGTGACACCACGAGTTCCGGCAGCCGTCTGGGGTGAGCGCGAAGTGCGCGATATGTATGGTCTGCAACCTGTTGGCTTGCCTGATGAGCGCCGTTTAGTATTGCCCGATGATTGGCCAGACGACCTCTATCCGCTGCGCAAAGACACCATGGATTACCGCCAGCGCCCGACCCCCACCAGCAACACTGAAACCTATCAGTTTGAAAATGAAGCGGGCAGTAGCAGCCGAGTGGTACCCATCGGCCCGATGCATATCACTTCTGATGAGCCAGGTCACTTTCGGCTGTTCGTCGACGGCGAAGACATTATCGACGCCGATTACCGCCTGTTTTATGTCCATCGCGGCATGGAAAAACTGGCTGAAACCCGCATGGGCTATAACGACGTCACTTTCCTCTCAGATCGCATCTGTGGCATTTGCGGCTTCACCCACAGCGTGGCTTACACCTCGTCAATTGAGAATGCGCTCGGCATTATTGTGCCACCGCGAGCGCAGATGATCCGCACCATTTTGCTGGAAGTGGAACGGCTACACAGCCATCTACTCAATATCGGTTTGTCCTGCCACTTTGTCGGGTTTGATACCGGTTTTATGCAGTTCTTCCGAGTACGCGAAAAAGCCATGACTATCGCCGAGATGCTCACCGGCGCGCGAAAAACCTACGGCCTGAATCTCACTGGTGGGGTGCGGCGCGATATTCTGAAAGCCGACCGTATTAAAACGCTGCAATTAGTCTCAGAGATGCACGCTGATATCAGCGAGCTGGTGGATATGCTGATGAGTACCGCCAATATCGAGCAGCGCACAGTGGGCGTTGGCATGTTGGATCGCAAAATAGCTCGTGATTTCAGCCCCGTTGGCCCGATGATCCGCGCCAGTGGCTATGCACGCGATATGCGCCACGACCACCCTTACGCCAACTACGCCAATATCCCGAAAGAGCTGTTTAGCCTTGATGGCTGTGACGTGCATTCGCGCCTGTTGGTGCGGGTACGAGAGTTCTTCGACTCGCTGGTAATGATTGAGTACGGGCTAAACCATATGCCGGGCGGGCCGTTGCTGGAGGAGAAAGTCCACTATCAGCCGTATAAGTTTGCCCTTGGCTTCTCGGAAGCACCGCGTGGCGAAGATGTCCACTGGAGCATGACCGGCGACAATCAGAAGCTGTTCCGCTGGCGCTGCCGCGCCGCCACTTACGCCAATTGGCCGGTGCTGCGCTACATGCTGCGCGGCAATACGGTTTCTGATGCGCCATTGATTATCGGCAGCCTCGATCCCTGCTATTCCTGCACCGACCGGGTGACATTGGTGGATGTACGCAAGCAGAAATCCGTCACCGTGCCGTACAAAGAGATCGAACGCTATGGCATTGAGCGCACCCATTCGCCGCTCAAATAGAGGGATGAATAATGTTAAAACTGTTTAAAACCATCCTGAAAGTCGGCGATACCACGGTGAAATATCCGTTTAAGCCACTTGAGGTCAGTCACGGATTCCGTGGCAAACCACAATATGATGCCGATCAATGCATTGCCTGCGGCGCCTGCACTATGGCCTGCCCCGCCAATGCGCTGACGATGGAAACCGACCTTGCTAAGGGCACTCGCCAGTGGCAGCTGTTCCTGGGACGTTGCATTTTTTGTGGCCGCTGTGAAGAAGTTTGCCCGACCCGCGCCATTGTGTTGTCACAAGAGTTTGAATTGGCGGTATTCAATAAAGCCGATTTATACCAGCGCGCCACCTTTACTCTCGCCCATTGCCAGCAGTGCCAGCAGCCTTTTGCGCCGAAAAAAGAGGTGGATTACGTTATGGCACTGTTGATTCATTCCGGGATGAGTATTGATGATGTCGAGCAACAACGGCCTCATTTTGAAACCTGCCCGGAGTGCAAGCGGAAACAGAATATTGTTAGTCATCACAATGTGATGCTCAATCAGCACCGCAATGAGGGGAGCAACTCATGAGCCAACCACATTCATTGAAACCAACTTGGGGCCATCACGTTAGCCAACCCATAGCACTTGATCCTGCTATCGCCCAGTTAAAAAGCAAATTACTGAAAGATATCAAACGCTCGGCCTATGTGTATCGAGTAGACTGCGGCGGCTGTAATGGCTGTGAAATCGAGATTTTCTCGTCAATTACACCGCTGTTCGACACCGAGCGATTTGGCATCAAAGTGGTGGCCTCACCACGCCATGCGGATATTTTACTGTTCACCGGTGCCGTCACTCGCGCCATGCGCACACCGGCCTTACGTGCTTATAAATCTGCTCCTGACCCCAAAATTTGTGTCTCTTATGGCGCTTGTGGTTGCGGCGGCGGCATCTTCCACGACCTGTATTGTGTCTGGGGCGGCAGCGATACCATTGTGCCCATTGATGTTTATATCCCCGGTTGCCCTCCCACTCCGGCAGCGACCATTTATGGCTTTGCGGTCGCTTTGGGCTTGTTGGAACAGAAGCTAAAAGGTGAGGATCACCAGGAAGCCGCCGATGAACGCGTGGCGCTTATTCACCCTGATGCACCGCTAACTCTGCGGGTATTACTAGAACGTGAGGCCCGCCGTATGGCTGGGTATCGTCACGGGCGTGAAATCACTGACCGCTTTTTGTCATTACTGGTCAATCAACCGTTGCAAGGGCTGGAACAGCGCTGCCAGAGCTACCTCCAACAACAAGATGATCCGCGTTTAAGTGAGATATTTGCCAACCTGCAACAGATAACCCTGATGCAACTGGCGGGAGGGCATGTTGATGCCTAAAGTGATCTTTTATGCCCTGAACCAGAAGTTCCTCGACAGTGATGAAGACATGCCCGAGCAGGCGCAGCAAGTGATGTATTACTCACTGGCTATCGGCCACCATGTCGGCGTCATTGATTGTTTAAAAGCCATTATGGAATGTCCACTGGCTGAGTATGAGCAGTGGTTCAGTCAATTACCCGAAGGTGAAGCTCGTCGCAAAATGGCGGGTTTGCTGAAATTTGGCGAAATCACCATCGACAGCACCCATACCCAATTGCTGGCCCAAGCCTTTGCACCACTGGCACAGAATGCAGATTCATTGCATCAGCCCTGGAGCCAACAACTGCTGCAAACCCTGTACGATATTGAGCAGGAACCGGCAATTTATTTAATGGTGAAGCGCCGCCCATGAAACATCAATATCCAGTCACAAATGTCGTGTTAACCGTCGGCAATAGCATGATGGGCGATGATGGCGCTGGCCCGTTACTGGCTGAGCGCATGACAGAGCAACCCTTAGCTGACTGGCAAGTTATCGACGGCGGCTCGGCACCGGAAAATGTGGTGCATCGCATTCGTGCTTTGCAGCCCACCCGCCTGATTATTGTTGATGCCGCCGATATGGAACTGTCTCCGGGAGAGATTCGTATTATTGATCCGGAGAAAATTGCCGAGATGTTCATCATGAGCACGCATAATTTACCGCTCAATTTTCTGATTGATCAGTTAAAGGAAGATATCAGCGAAGTTATCTTCGTTGGCATTCAACCTACCCTGGTGGCGTTCTACTTCCCGATGACCGATGTTGTCAAACAGGCCGTCGAAACACTGTATCAGCAATTACCGCACTGGCACGGTGACGGTGGGTTTAGCCACCTCTAATTGAGTGACGGTGTGGCGTCGTCAAATTTGCCGACGTCACACCTGACGACAGTTTCCCTTCAGCCAGATTTCTCAGAACAACTCATTATTCCCTTATAAAACAATCATATTAATCAACTTTAGTCTAGCTACTTCAACTTGGCATAAACCATGCAATATGTAAGGTAATGAGCCAGATTGACTGATCAAAACGTGAATCTGCCAGAACCACTCAATTTATGCCCAATAGCTTTCAAGTTGCAGGAAGGCGGCAAGGGAGTGAATCCCGATGAGCTGACTCAAGTCAGTGATTCGGGTGATTGAGCATAGCCAACACATCTGCAACTTGAAAGATGAAGGGGAAGGAGAGGAAACAATGAACCGGTTCATAATCGCAGACCCAAAAAAGTGTATTGGCTGCCGTACCTGTGAGGTTGCCTGCGTGCTGGCACACAACGGCGGCAAGCTGGATACCATGACCAAAGCCAATTTCGCCCCGCGCTTGAAAGTGGTCAAAGGAATGAATGTCAGTACCACCATTATGTGCCGTCACTGTGAGGATGCGCCTTGTGCCAATGTTTGCCCGAACGGCGCGATTGTGCGGGCGGCAGATAGTATTCAGGTGTTGCAGGAAAAATGCATTGGCTGCAAAACCTGCGTCGTTGCCTGCCCCTACGGTGCCATGAACGTGGTGACCAAACAGGTTGAAGTGATGTTCAACGGCCTCTCGCAGGGCTTTTGCCTGAAAGCTGAAGCGCAAAAGTGTGATTTATGTGAAGGGCGTGCCGCCGGGCCAGCCTGCATCTCAGTTTGCCCCACTCAGGCACTACACCTGATTGGTCGTGACACCATGCAAGCCATGCTACGCAAGAAACAGCTGCGCGCCGCACTGGACGAAGCCAACGAGATGAACTTTTGAACAAAGGATAATTAATATGCACAAGGCACTCACTGTCTGTCCTTACTGCGGCTCCGGCTGCAAAATCAATTTACTGGTCGAAAACGGCAAAGTTGTTGGCGCTGAAGGGGCAAATGGCGTCACCAATCAGGGTGAACTTTGTCTGAAAGGCTATTATGGCTGGGATTTTCTCAATGATACCAAGCTGCTGACGCCACGCTTAAAACAGCCGATGATCCGTCGCCAAAAAGGCGGCAAGCTGGAAGCGGTTTCCTGGGACGAAGCTATCGAGTTCGCCAGCAGTAAATTACGCGCAATTAAAGAAAAATATGGCCCGGAAGCCATTATGCATACTGGTTCGTCCCGTGGGCCGGGCAATGAAACCAACTATGTGATGCAAAAATTTGCCCGTGCAGTCACTGGCAGCAACAACATTGACTGCTGTGCTCGCGTGTGTCACGGCCCGTCAGTCGCGGGTTTGCAGGTGACCCTGGGCAACGGCGCGATGAGTAACTCTATCTGCGAAATTGAAGATACCAAGTGTATTTTGGTGTTTGGTTATAACGCAGCTGATTCACACCCAATCGTGGCCCGCCGCATTCTCAAAGCCAAAGAAAAAGGCGCTAAAGTTATTGTTTGCGATCCACGCCATATCGAAACCGCGCGTATTGCCGATCTGTGGTTACCATTGAAAAATGGCTCCAATATGGCGCTGGTGAATGCATTCGCCAACGTGCTTATTACTGAAGAACTCTACGATAAAGACTATGTTTCGCGTTATACCGAAGGTTTTGACGAATATCGCGCAATGGTTGCCAAATACACGCCGGAGTATGTCGAAAGCATCACCGGCCTGCCAGCACACACTATTCGTGAAGCGATGCGCATCTATGCTGCCGCACCTTCTGCCACCATTTTGTGGGGCATGGGTGTTACCCAGTGGGGTCAGGGCGTGGATGTGGTTAAAGGATTGTCAGGGTTGGCACTACTGACCGGCAATTTAGGCCGCCCAAATGTCGGCGTCGGCCCAGTTCGTGGGCAGAATAACGTACAAGGTGCCTGCGACATGGGGGCATTACCTAATATGTACCCTGGCTATCAAGCCGTGACTGACCCCGCGACACTGGAGAAGTTCGCCAAAGCCTGGGGGGTTCCTTCTCTCTCTGGCAAAATTGGTTACTCGCTGACCGACGTTCCGCACAAGGTCAAAGAAGGCAAAATCAAAGCCAACTATGTGATGGGCGAGGACCCGCTGCAAACCGAACCGGACCTTTCGATGATGCGCGAAGCATTCAGCGAATTGGAATTGCTGATTGTACAAGACATCTTTATGACCAAAACCGCTGCCGAAGCCGACGTTATTTTCCCAGCAACGTCGTGGGGCGAACATGAAGGCGTTTATTCTGCCGCCGACCGGGGTTTCCAACGGTTTGAGAAAGCAGTAGAACCCCAAGGTGACGTCAAACCGGATTGGGAAATTATCAGCCTAATGGCGACAGCCCTCGGCTATCCGATGAAATACCACAATACTAAAGAGATTTGGGACGAACTACGCGAGCTATGTCCGCTGTATTACGGCGCAACTTACGAAAAAATGGCCGGTTTGGGCTATGTTCCGTGGCCTTGTACTACTGAAGACAGCCCCGGCACACCGTGGTTATATGCGGGTAATAAGTTTGACCGCCCCGGCGGCAAAGGGCTGTTGTTTGCCAGCGAATGGCGTGCGCCAATGGAACAGGTGGATGAAGAATACCCGCTGGTGCTGTGTACCGTGCGTGAAGTCGGCCACTATTCCTGCCGCTCCATGACCGGCAACTGCTCAGCATTACAAACACTCGCCGATGAACCGGGTTACGTGCAAATCAGCCCGCAGGATGCAGATAAAATGCGCTTGCAGGACCAACAATTGGTATGGGTTGCATCGCGGCGCGGTAAGGTTATTACTCGGGTGTCAGTCAGTGAACGCATCAATGTCGGCGCGGTATATATGACTTATCAGTGGTGGATCGGCGCGTGTAATGAGCTGACACTGGACCATCTGGACCCTATCTCCAAGACGCCAGAATATAAGTATTGTGCGGTGAAATTGGAGGCCATTGCCGATCAAACTTGGGCAGAAAATTACGTGCAGCAAGAGTATAGCCAGCTGAAGGCGCGGTTACGTAGGGAAGCCGAAGTGAGTTGATCGGTTAACGGCTACTGCGCTTTGCCATTCTGGGTTTACGCAGTGCTCGCCATCGTCATGTACTTATGTACACTCCGGTGGCTGTGCGCTGGGCGCGCCCAGACTGGCTTTGCTCGCGACGCCTCGTCCGAGTAGAAAGATTTATCACGCCTTGGTTCAACTTTGCTGCTTACGAATATAGAATCTAAATCAGAACAAAAAAGACAATTACGTAAGTTATTCCATCCCATCTTCGTCTTCGATACTTTTTACTGAGATTCCTAACCGCTGCATGCGAGATAACAGTGTGGTGCGTTTCAACCCTAACTTAATTGCGGCTCCTTTCGGCCCGGCGACTACACCATTGGTTTCTCGTAATACCCGAATAATTCGCGCACGTTCAGATTCTGAAAACTCTGGCTCTTCACTCTCAGGTAATAATGGTTTGTGAACCGCTCGCTCCAATACAGGTTTCGCCACTTCTAATGGCGATAAATGATATTCCAGTTCTTGTAACTGTAAATTTAGCGTGGTGCCACGGCTGAGGATCACCGCCCGCTCAATAACATTTTCCAGTTCGCGAATATTACCCGGCCAAGGTAGGCGGCTGAGTAAACGCAATGTCTCACCCGGAATGGTATCAATAGTGCGGTTCATGCGTTTGGCTATTTTCTGAGTGAAAAATTTCACTAACAAAGGGATATCTTCAGGACGTTCACGCAACGGTGGGATCACAATTGGAAAAACATTAAGCCGATAATAGAGATCACTGCGATATTCCCGATTTACCATCATCAGTTTTAAATCTCGGTTAGTCGCGGCAATCAACCTAACATCAACTGGGATAATTTTACTGCCCCCCAGCCGCTCTATTTCTCGCTCTTGTAGAACCCGCAGGAGCTTAGGTTGCAATTCAAGAGGGATATCCCCAACTTCATCGAGAAATAACGTACCGCCATCCGCCATTTCAAAACGACCAATACGCTGTGAGGCGGCACCGGTATAAGCCCCCTTTTCATGACCAAACAGATCACTCTCCATTAAACCGGAGGGAATGGCCGCACAGTTCATTTTCACCATACGTTTATTCTTACGGGTACTTAAATTATGGATGGCACGGGCAATTAACTCTTTACCGGTGCCAGTTTCCCCCAGAATCAATACTGTACAGTCACTGGATGCCACCATTTCAACCTGTTCCAGCACTGCTTTAATAGCTGCGCTGTGACCCACTATCTCACCAAACTCTTCATTATGAATAATCTGGTCAGTCAAATAGAGATTTTCATTAACCAATGAATCTTTCAAGCGGGTAATTTCGTTGTAAGCCAAGGCATTATCGACTGCAATAGCAATTCGCGCGGCTATTTGTCGTAACAGTTTAAGGTTACTGTCAGTGAAAATATCACTCTGACATTGTGCTAATTTCAATACGCCCAGCATCTTATGACCGAAAAATAGTGGCAATAGGCAAACTGCTTGTAAGCCAGCATCCAGCATATTTGCCAGTTGTTTATCATCCGGAGCCAAAAGAGCAATATCAGCCAGATTGACGAGTAATAATTCCCGGCTGCGTAAAACCTGCCCGGCTAATGTGCCCGTCATATCTACCCAGGCTTGTTGATGCTGTACCGCTTTACCAGACTGATAGCGAGTAGAAAAAACATTCAGTTTATTTTTGTCATTGTGCGTACCGCATATTGCCAAACTGATGTAATCAATATTGAAAAAGCGGTGTATCTCTTTTGAGACCTCCGCAGCTAATACATCCAACTCCAGTTTAGAAATAACCGTATTGGTGACATCCACTAATATACGGAAATGATCCCGTTCAAAGCGCAACCGTTCGCGCTCGGAGAATGCCCGGTTTATCTCCGTAATATTGTCGACAGCGATGGCCACTACTTCTGCCAATAACCCCAGAAAGGTAATAGCTTGCTCATCAAACTGGCTATTATCGGTTTTAATAAACTCAACACAGCCTGACCAATGGTTATCATGGCCCAAAGGGAAATGGCAGCCAGCATGTAATTTCTGATACGGTGCTAAATCACCAACAGCAGAAAACTCCCTTTGCATACGGTGACTATCAGTTTGCAAAGGCGTCTGTTGCTGCCAGGCCAGTCCACCGGGGCCTTCGGCAAATAAAATATTCTGCGACGCCACAACAGTGTCAGACACATCGTCATGGGTATAGAGCGTCATTTGGTTATACAGGGGGTTAAGCAGTAATAAATTGACCCGCTGGAAACGAACGACAGAAAAAGAGAGTTTCCTGAGTTCGTTAACTAAATCGGTTATATCCCGCAGCAATAATAACTTTTTCGATACCGTGAACAATGTGTCTTGCCAGACTTGAGCCAATGTGGGGCGGAGTAGTTTTTTTGCGCTATCCATATATACCCAAAGTAATTAAGCTCAAAAAGTGGATGATAGCTACTTTAAGGTATTGAAATGAACAAATATATATTAACCCGCGGTAAGCTTGATCTGGATTAACAAACTATTTTAGCACATTTACCTGTAAAGACTTATTATTGAAATTACGTCTCATTTACATAAAAAGAGTAATAAAACAGATAGTTATATACCCTGTACCTTTTTATTTGGTATTCACTATAAGCACATCGATGTATAAATAAATACATAGCGAAATGGTTATATATTCACTGAAAACCACGCATAAAATACCTAATTTCGCTCATCACCTCACCGACACATTGTAAAGATGCCGTCAACTTCATGGTATGAAAAATGCATGAAATCCCTGTCATTAAAATAAATATTTAATTATTCCTTACCCTTCTCTTAACAAAAAAATATGCAACAAGGAGTTATCAATGAGTATTGAAAATCCCTTTGATCTGCGACTTCCGGTTGATATGGCAAAGCTTGCAGAGCAAGTTGGTATATATAAAGCCACTAAAAATCCAGCAACAACTTTTTATTTAGCGATGACCGCTGGTGTGTTTATCTCCATTGCTTTTGTCTTCTACATAACAGCAACCACCGGTACCGCAGGTGTAGCATACGGGTTGGCAAAATTAGTCGGCGGTTTATGTTTCTCCCTTGGCCTGATTCTGGTGATTATCTGTGGTGCTGATTTGTTCACCTCCACGGTGTTGATTGTGGTAGCTAAAGCCAGTGGCAAGATCAGTTGGCGACAATTAATTATTAATTGGATCAATGTCTATTTCGGTAATCTGATTGGTGCATTGTTTTTTGTTGCCCTGATTTGGTATGCCGGTCAGCATACTGCGGCGAATGGTTTATGGGGACTAAATGTGCTGCAAACAGCGGACCATAAATTACACCATACCTTTATAGAAGCGGTGTGTTTGGGAATACTGGCTAACTTGATGGTCTGTCTGGCTGTATGGATGAGTTATTCTGGCCATACTTTGACAGACAAAATTGTGGTGATGCTACTCCCCATTGGTATGTTTGTTGCCAGTGGATTTGAGCACAGCATTGCCAATATGTTTTTGATCCCATTAGCTATTGTGATCCGTGATTTTGCATCACCTGAATTCTGGCATTCGATTAATTCAGGACCAGAGCAATTCCCTTCCCTCACCATGTCCAATTTTATTATTGATAATCTTATTCCGGTGACGATCGGTAATATTATTGGTGGAGGATTATTAGTAGGGCTGACCTATTGGATTATTTATCTGCGTAATCCGGCCCATTGAACTGTGCTGGATATGATGATGTCTTTCGACAATTTTGACGAAGAATATGACAGGTAAAAAAGCCAGCCGAGTTTGACTCTGGCTGGCTTTCTTGTCTTGCTAATAGCTGATTATTTTTTCTTGGCGTATTTCAGTGAATCCAGCGCTACCGCAAAGATAATGATCGCACCTTTAATAATGTACTGCCAGTACGGGTTCACGCCGATATAAGTCAACCCGTAGTTAATCACGGTAAAGATGATAACCCCGGTCACAACACCGATAACAGTACCAACACCACCACTGAAGGATACCCCGCCCACTACGCAAGCAGCGATCGCATCTAACTCATACATAAAGCCCAGGTTATTGGTTGCACTACCGATACGACCGGCTTCTAACATCCCGCCAAATGCGTAGAACACACCAGACAGCGCATAAATCATGATTAAGTTTAGTGGCACATTAACACCAGAAACTTTTGCGGCCTCTGGGTTGCCGCCGATGGCGAAAATATTTTTACCAAAGCGCGTTTTGTTCCACAGAACCCAAACAAAACCGATAGCAATCAATGCATAGAAAGTAATGTAAGAGAGTTTGAAATCACCAAATCGCAAGAACCCTTGTGCAAAGGTTGAGAATGCAGGGTCAAAACCAGCAATCGGTGAAGCACCCACGAAGTCGTAATACAGGGAGTTAATCCCGTAAACAATAATCATGGTGCCCAATGTGGTAATAAATGGTGTCACATTCAGATAAGCAATGATAATACCGTTGACCAAACCGATAATCGCGCCAATCAAACACACGGTTAAAATAACGATTGGGATAGGTACAGTCTGCAAATCTGGGAAAACTTTATTAACGTTATCCATGGCTTGCAGCATCGTTGCCGCAACCACCGCCGCTAACCCCACCTGACGACCCGCTGACAGGTCGGTACCTTGAGTCACAATCAGCCCCGCAACACCGAGCGCGATAATAATACGCACAGAAGATTGGGTCAGAATATTACTTAAGTTCATCAGGCTTAAAAATGTCGGGTCCTTGACAATAATTATTGCCAGTAATACGAATAATACGACGTAAATCCCGCTCTCTTTAAGGTAAGTGAGCATGCTTTTCTTATTTAACGCATTCATAATAAGAACCTTCGACTAGATTAGAGATGCAAGGATGCAAGACGTAATATTTCATTTTGCGTGGTTTGTTTGGTTTCAACAATTCCCGCAACTTGACCATTACTCATTACCAAAATTCTGTCAGTGATCCCTAATAGCTCAGGCATTTCAGAGGAAATAATAATAATTCCTTTGTCTTTCTTCGCTAGTTCAGTCATTAACTGATAGATTTCAAACTTAGCACCGACATCAATTCCTCGAGTCGGTTCATCCAACATTAATATTTCTGGTTGAGTTAATAGCCAGCGGCCAATAATGACTTTCTGCTGATTCCCACCAGATAAAGAACCAATACTGGTGCGATGACCCGGCGTTTTGACTCGCATAGCATCGATAACCCATTGGGTATCGCTCTTCATGCGGGTATTATCCAGCAACCCAAATTTGTTTTTATAGTTACGAATATTAGAAATCAGGGAATTAAAACCTACATCGAGATAAGCATAAATCCCGGTTGAGCGGCGCTCTTCCGTTACTAATGCAAAACCGTGATTAATGGCTTCATTGGCGCTGTGGTTATTAATACTCTTACCATGCAATTTAATCGTACCAGCTACTTTTTCGCGGATACCAAATAATGTTTCAACAATATCGGTGCGCTTAGCTCCGACCAATCCAGCAATTCCCAGAATCTCGCCTTTATGTAGATCAAAGGAGATATCACGGATTGAAGGCTGACGTAGTGAGGTCAAATTTTTTACTTCCAGAATCACTTCACCCGGCTTGTTGAGGCGATCAGGAAAACGCTGACTCAGTGAGCGCCCAACCATCATCGAGATTATTTGATCCATGGTCAGCCCTTCCAGCGGCTGGGTGGCAATCCACTGACCATCACGCAAAATAGTGATTTCATCACACAGCTGGAATATCTCTTCCATCTTGTGGGAGATATAAACAATTCCACAACCGCGTTCTTTCAATTTGCGGATAATAGTAAATAGATGATTAACTTCTTTCTCTGTTAATGAAGAAGTTGGCTCATCCATAATAACGATTTTTGCATTGTAAGAAAAAGCTTTAGCAATCTCGATCATTTGCATTTGGGATACCGATAAAGTGGCAACTTTATCGCGTGGATCAATATCAATATCCAATTCATCGAAGATAGCTTTGGTGTCTTTGTACATTTTATCTTGATCGACAAAGAAACCTTTGGTTGGGTAACGCCCCAGCCACATGTTATCCATTACGGTGCGTTGTAATACCAGGTTTAACTCCTGATGTACCATCGACACACCATGTTCTAATGCTTCTTTAGAACTTTTAAATTCTATTTCTTGCCCCTGGAAGATAATACTCCCGGAGTCTTTTTTATAGATACCAAACAGACATTTTAATAGCGTTGACTTACCTGCACCATTCTCTCCCATTAACGCATGGATAGAATTTGGCCGCACTTTAAGATTTACGTTATCTAACGCCTTTACGCCCGGAAATGATTTATTAATATTACTCATTTCCAGCAACCACTCGCGAGGTTGTGCTGTATTAATATCGGCCATAGTTATACCTGGCTAAGAATCGCCACTGAATTGTTGGGTGTTAAACTCCCGCCAGTCAGCGCGCACTCTAAAATAAGGATCAATGCAACAGAAAACCTTCAGCCCCGACACTCGACGCCCGCTAAAGTACCGGGGCCAGAAGGTTAATATTTCTTTCCTACCCGTTGTTATTGGGTCTCTAACAAATATCGACTGTTATTTAGTAAATTCAGCCAGGTTATCTTTATCAACACCTACATACGGAATACGTACAATTTTGTTGTCAATTTTCCATTTAGTGCCTTCAGCGGCAGGTTTGCCATCGGCCAGATTTTTAGCCAGATCGAAGGTCGCTTTAGCCTGATTATTCGCATCATTCAGAACAGTACCGGCCATTTGACCTGATTTAACCAAAGCTAACGCTTCAGGTAAGGCATCAACACCAAAGACTGGAATGCTGGTTTTGTTATGCGCTTTCAATGCTTCTACTGCACCCATAGCCATCGCATCGTTATTAGCGATAACCACTTCAATTTTGTTGGCGTTAGGGCCAGATAACCAGGCATCCATCTTATCTTTAGCCTGTGCGGTATCCCACATTGCAGTATCTAGCTGCAACTGCTGCGTTGGAATGCCTTTCTCATTAAGGGTTTTAATGACATAAGTGGTACGGGCTTCAGCATCTGGATGGCCCGGCTCGCCTTTCAACAGTACAAACTGAATTTTGCCATCTTTGTTCAAATCCCAATTTGGATTAGCTTTCCAATGTTTGGCGATCAACTCACCCTGGATAACACCAGATTCTTTGGAGTCAGTACCGACATAGTAAGCTTTGTCGTAACTATCAAGCGCTTTGCGTGAAGGTTCTTTGTTATAGAACACGATTGGAACATCGTTTGCGCGAGCTTTATCAATAACCACTGGCGCTGCTGCTGGGTCAACCAGGTTGATTGCCAACGCTTTTACGCCTTTAGCCAGCAACACGTCAATTTGATCGTTTTGCTTGGATTGGTCATTCTGCGAGTCATTCATCAGTAAGGTAACGTCAGGAGATGCTTTAGCATCTTTCTCGATAGCTTTACGGACCACGGACATAAAGTTGTCATCATATTTATAAATAGTGACACCAATACGGGTATCAGCTTGAGCCGCCGCGCCGAACATCATGCTGGCAACCAGAGTCGCTAATGTGAAAACCTTCTTATTCATTTGTATCTCCGGGTTTATGTAGGGTAGTACAGGGTGATAACACCATCGCCTTAACGTGAGAAAGACCCATCGTTCAAAGCAGCTGACACAAATATCTTTCGTCCTTGAGCGCACTCCACTCCGAAAAGCTGCCTGAGTCGTCAAAAACCATGTCATTTACAAACTCGTTGTTTGCGGAACTTGTGTTTGTAAATCGCTATTCTAAAACCCGCTACCGTGTGTTTTTTTATCCGGTAACCGATGACATATTGATACATTCAGGTAGAAAACAACTAGAGCATAGACGGGCCGTTGTTAAGAATCTGTGAATTTTCTCACAGATTGAAAACGGTTACACAAGAATAAATACCGAACTAGTGAGCGACACCACAAATTGCGACCGAGTGCCGAGGCACCAGTGTCGGATTAAAACAATAGGTCGCATGGGGGTCTGGCGCACGAGTCGCGCCTTCAAGTGCCAGTTCAGTGGCTAAAGTTGCCATATAAACAATAGGATAACGGATTGTGGTTAATTTAGGGCTGGTGTAACGCGCGATCGGGATATCATCAAAGCCCACCAGTGAAAACTGCTCAGGAACATTGATACCGTTTTCTTTTAGCACCGCCAGTGCTCCAGCAGCCATTGAGTCGTTATAAGCAAATACTGCACTAAGTTGCAAATTGCGCCCCAGCAGGTCAATCATGGCGCGCTCTCCCCCAGCCAAGTCCGGGGTGCCATAGGCGCGCCAGGTATCAGGTACAGTGATACCCGCCCCCTCAAGTGCATTGAGGTAGCCAGTCTGGCGCTGCATTACATCATCTATAGGATGATTGGAACCGAGGAAACCAATGCGCTGATGGCCTTGTTTGAGCAACAGGCGGCATGCCATTTGCGCACCGCTAACATTGTCTAATCCAACACAACGATGCTCAAATCCGGGAATAATCCGATTAATCAGAACCATACCCGGAACTTGCTCTAAAAAGGCGATTAACTCACCGTCACTCAAGGCTTTAGCATGAACGACCAAAGCATTACATCGCTGACGCAGCAACACTTCAATAGCGTGCCGCTCTTTATCTGCCTGATGATAGCTATTGCCAATTAACAAATATTTTTGATGTCGTTGAGCAACAGTGTCGACCGCTTTCACCAATGCACCAAAAAAGGGATCTGACACATCCATCACCACCACACCGACCGTATCACTACTTTGAGTTGCCAGCGCCTGCGCATTGGCATTTGGGCGGTAGCCCAGCTCTGACACAGCCTTCAGCACCGCAGCTCGAGTTTCTGGTCGGATAGAGGCACTGTTATTAAGCACTCTTGATACTGTGGCCAGCGAAACGCCCGCCCGTGAGGCCACATCGCGAATAGTTATACTGTTTCCAGCTGAATGCAAAGCGGCCATGACCTTATCCTGTGTCTTATTTTGTCAATAAGTCGCCATGCATACGTTGAGCACAACCTGTCATGGCAGGTGGCCTATCCTACCCAGTTTGTTGAGATTGCCACGTGAAATACGTCACAAGAAAGAAAACGTTTACATACAAATTTGCAACTGCTCAATCATTATTCTGTTTTAGATATATTCAGGATCGGGTGTTGCGAGGTTGTAACGATTGTCCACAAGCATAAGCAGTCAACTTGCGCCACAGCCATTCAACCGGCCCTTGGGCAAAATAATGCAGCCATAACAAGGAGAAAAGAATATTACACAGCCAGACGAATGGAACGACAGCTAACAATTGCAGACGATCTAGTTGCTGATATAGGCCAAAGTGATAGAAGATCAGAGTACATAGCAATGTCTGTAATAAATAATTGCTCAATGCCATGCGGCCAACCTGTGCCAGCCAATGGCTGACTCGCCAGCTCGATAATGTTGGCCAGAAACCATACAGTAAGGCGAGATAGCCTACCGCCTGCAAGGGCGCGCCAAGCTCACGCGGCACTTGTAGCAAAAAACCGGTCCAACGGAAATCCCATCCGACCATCCATTGCAGTGCCACTCCCGGTATTTGAATAACTAATGAAAGCGGTATCAAACAGGCGGCCAGCAAACGGTAATGACGCAGACTGAATTCGCCACGTAACCAACCACAACGCATCAGCCCGGCACCAAATAGCATAGAACCCGCCAATTCCCAACCATATTGCGCGCCGATAGCAATCAAATTGGATGACAACAGATCGAGCCGGTTTTTCCAGGCTTCAATCCCGCCCTGTAATTTCCAGAATTGCTCATATTGCAAATCTGCCGGCCCCGGTTGCCAGAAACGGCCCGGTTCCCCGCTGGTGACAAACCCTAGCAGTAATAATACCGCCACGCCGAGTAAATAAAGCACGCCACCGGTGCGTAATAAGCTGGCGGCATCTTTAGCATCACCAATCATTCGCCAGCACACCAGGCCAATCAAACCATAGGCAAAAAGAATATCGCCATCCCAGAAGAAAATGCCATGAATCAATCCCAGTAATAATAAGAGGGAAAGCCGTGCCCGTATCCAGCCTTTACCGCGTTTAAGCAACAGTTCCAGACCCGCACCAAATAAGATAGCAAAAATAGACAGAAACTTGGCTTGCGCGACAATATCAAGCATGGCCCATGTCCAGCTATCAGACACAGAGGGAAGACCAAGATAAGCGGGATTAAGATAAGCAGCCTTAGGAAGGCCGAAAGCACTAATATTGAGCAGAAGAATGCCAAGAATGGCCAGACCTCGCGCGCTGTCTAACGTTGCGATGCGTTGACGCATACCCGACATCCTGTATAGGGGCACCCATTGGTGCCCGCTCTGGCAAAAGGCTAATTAGCCGTTGTGACGAACAGCACGCAGAAATTCCTGGCGAGTATTCTGGCTGGATTTGAACAACCCGCCCAATGATGTCGTGGTGGTCGCACTGGTCGCATCGCGGATCCCGCGTGCTTTCACACAATAATGTACTGCATCGATGGAGACCGCGACATTATTTGTCCCTAACAAGGTCTGCAGCGCCAACAGGATTTGCTGTGTGAGTCGCTCTTGTACTTGTGGGCGTTGGGCGAAAAACTGCACGATACGGTTAATTTTGGATAAACCAATCACACTGTCTTTCGGAATATAGGCCACCGTCGCTTTGCCATCAATCGTCACAAAATGATGTTCGCAGGTACTGGTCAGGGTGATATCTCGCACCGTTACCATTTCATCGACCTTCATTTTATTTTCGATCAGGGTAATCTTGGGGAAATTCTCATAATCCAATCCAGAGAAAATCTCATCAACATACATCTTGGCAATGCGTCTTGGTGTATCAGCCAGGCTATCGTCAGATAAATCAAGATTCAACAATTGCATGACTTGCGTCATATGTTCCTGAATCCGGGTCTTGCGCGTTTCGGCATCTAATTCTTGTTTGCGCAATGGGGTTTCAAGGCCACGGGCCAGCAGTGCTTCATGAACCAGCTCAGCTTCTTTACTCAGCGATGACATTCTTTTCTCCAACAGGCGTGCGTATCTGAGCGGAATAAACATGATGCAGATCACGTTCAGATTTTGCTCCCCACTTTAGTTGAGAGCAAAATGATTATCCAGTGATTGTTCTTAATCTTCGATGATTGTTTTTATATTCAATAGTGTTATTCATTTCCCGTGGTTCTTTTTATCATCATGAAACAGTTGCATCTGGCTCGACGACAGCTTCCCGCGCCCGGGCTGGCGTTTTAATCACCAAAGCGCCGGCAATAATCAGCGCCACTATTGCAACATATAACGCCGGCTCCAACCGGTGAGTTAATGCGGTCGAAATTGCGGATAATATCGGGCCAACCAACTGCCCAATGGCATAACCCGTAGTCAATAGACCGGCCATGTAACGGGTGTGTTCTGGTGCCAACTCACGGCCATGTTGCAAAGAAAGCTGGACGACACTCAGGAACCCGCCGCCGGTGAGTAAAGCACCTAATACCAGCCCGCTGACTCCCGGCACCACCTCGGCACACAATACTCCCAAGGCCTGCACCCATAGGGTTAATGCCAGTCGAGTTTGTGATGTCAGACAATGGCGCGTCAGAATACCAAGGGTAATCCCTATCACCGCAGCGCCGCCAAAAACAGGCCAGACAAACTGGGCAAACAAGCTTTCAGGGAAGCGAGCGGTTGCCATCTGCGATAAAAATGTGGCGGGTAAAATATAGCCAAATCCCGCGAGGCTATAGCTCCACACCAACCGTTTGAGTGCTGGCGTTAAAGTCAATGGTAGCGCTGCAACATGGGGGCGGTGCAACTCGCCACTGCGCGGTAAATTGATACTAATGGCAGCAATAATAACCAACGCCAATACCCCATACACCAGCCAGGCCTCACTTGCCGATAAGCCATAACTATGGATAAGTACAGCCAACATACCGCTGATGAATATGCCAGCCCCCGGCCCGGCAAAAACCGCCGCGCTCAGTGCAGGGCGGCCAAAATGAGCTAATCGTTCATTGGTCCAGGCCGCAACCAGTACCATCGACCAGCCGCTAGCCCAACCAATAGCAAAACGCACCACACCATGCCACCACGGCCCGTCGATAACAGCAGATAGCAAAGTTAACGCCACCGCCCCCCAAACCCCTAACCACAAACGGCGTTCGACATGGCGACTGGCCCGCATGGCATCAAAAGCACCAAACAGATATCCCAGATAATTAAACGCCGCAACCAGCCCTGCCCCGGTCAGGCTGAATTGATGCTCTGCAATCATCAGTGGCACTTGGGGGGTGAAAGCAAAGCGACCAATCCCCATCGCCACCACTAATGCCAGAAAACCACTTAATGCAATTCTTAATGCCATCTGCCCAATCCATCTATTGCTGCCAGCTCATTACGCGGACAGTCGGTTAAAAGAAAGTTGCGAATATCATGCCTGAGCATTAGAATCACAAAAAATGAATAATACACACTAAGTTCATCACAAAAAGAGAACACCTATGGATCTGACCCAGTTGCGCATGTTTTGTTGCGTAGCGGAAACCGGCTCCGTTGCCCGAGCAGCGGAGCAGATGCACCGCGTCCCCTCAAATTTAACGACACGCCTGCGCCAACTTGAAATCGAGTTGGGGGCAGACCTGTTTATTCGTGAAAAGCAGCGCCTACGCCTGTCACCCATGGGTCATAATTTTCTTTGCTATGCCAACCGTATTTTGGCGCTGAGCGAAGAGGCCATGAGCATTACTCATGCGGGTGAACCTGCTGGTAATTTCCCACTCGGTTCAATGGAAAGCACTGCTGCCACTCGCCTGCCTAACCTGCTCGCGGCTTATCACCAGCGCTATCCCAAAGTCTCTTTGTCACTGACTACAGGAACGTCGGGCGAAATTATTGAACAAGTTCGAGCCGGAACACTGGCGACGGCATTGGTCGATGGCCCGGTACAGCATGATGAACTGCACGGCTGCCGCTCTTTTGAGGAGCGGTTAGTTATCATTTCCTGTCTGGATCACCTACCGATTAATCAAGCTCGTGATGCCGTGGATGAAACTCTGTTTGCCTTCCGCCCCAGTTGTTCATACCGATTACGACTGGAAAGCTGGTTCCGGCAGGCAGGCTGTTTACCTGGGCATATCATGGAAATCCAGTCTTACCACGCCATGCTAGCTTGTGTGGCAAGTGGCGCGGGGTTGGCGCTGATCCCGCATTCGGTATTGGCTCTACTCCCTGGTCACGAGCGGGTAAAAGTGCATCACCTGCCACCCGATATTGCCGAGACGGCAACCTGGCTCATTTGGCGCAAAGATGCCTTTAGCCCCAACGTACGCGCCCTCAAAGAGTTGATCATTGAACAAATTGAAACTCAGTAACTGAGCGGGCAGATCCACGGTTTCCGACCATAATTCATACAAGTATCATTTACTGGTACCGAGAACGACCAGCAGCAACATATATGATACATAAAGAATATATTTATATAACACTCATTACGCAGAAGCTATAGGAGCAACACCATGGAGATGATTAAAACCCGCGCAGCAGTCGCATGGGGGCCAAACCAGCCATTATCCGTTGAAGAAGTTGATTTGATGCCACCACAAAAAGGTGAAGTACTGGTACGGATCGTCGCCAGTGGGGTTTGCCACACCGACGCCTACACCTTATCGGGCAAAGATCCTGAAGGTGTATTCCCGGCAATTCTTGGCCACGAAGGTGGCGGGATTGTTGAAGCGATTGGCGAAGGCGTGACCAGTGTCGCGGTGGGTGATCACGTGATTCCACTGTACACACCTGAATGCGGTGAATGTAAATTCTGTCGCTCCGGCAAAACTAACCTGTGTCAGGCAATTCGCAGTACTCAAGGTAAAGGCTTGATGCCCGATGGCACCACTCGCTTCTCGAAGAATGGCCAGCCTATTTTCCATTACATGGGCACTTCAACTTTTTCTGAATTGACCGTCGTACCAGAAATATCACTGGCAAAAATCAATAAAGAAGCACCATTAGAAGAAGTTTGTTTGTTAGGTTGTGGTGTGACCACTGGCATGGGGGCAGTTATCAATACTGCCAAAGTGAAACCGGGCGACACAGTGGCTATCTTCGGCTTGGGTGGCATTGGTTTATCTGCGGTTATTGGCGCACAAATGGCCGGTGCCAGCCGGATTATCGGGATCGATCTCAATACCAGCAAATTCGAGCTGGCCCGCAAACTGGGTGCGACTGACCTGATTAACCCGAAAGATTATGATAAACCTATTCAGGATGTGATTGTCGAGCTGACTGATGGCGGCGTTGATTTCTCATTTGAATGTATTGGTAACGTCAATGTCATGCGTTCAGCTTTAGAGTGCTGCCATAAAGGTTGGGGCGAATCAGTTATTATTGGTGTCGCTGGTGCAGGTGAAGAAATTTCAACTCGCCCATTCCAACTAGTGACAGGCCGAGTCTGGCGTGGTTCTGCTTTTGGCGGAGTCAAAGGTCGCTCAGAATTACCGGGTATTGTGCAGCAATATCTGGATGGAAAATTTGCCCTAAATGATTTCATCACTCATACCATGGGTTTGGATCAAATCAATGAAGCCTTTGATTTAATGCATGAAGGCAAATCTATCCGTACCGTGATTCATTTTGATCAGTCAGCAAAAAAACCTACTTTACAAAATAAATAGCGCAGGGAGGCAGACAACGCATGAACACGTCACTTGAACTTCTCGAAGAGCACCGGATGTTTGGTGGATGGCAGCAACGCTATCGCCACGCCGCCAGCAGCCTGAATTGCAATATGACCTTCAGCATCTATCTGCCACCACCGCGGGATGATAACCCGCCGCCGGTACTTTACTGGCTATCAGGGCTCACCTGTAATGATGAAAACTTCACGTTGAAAGCAGGCGCACAGCGGATCGCGGCTGAGCTCGGGTTGGTACTGGTGATGCCAGATACCAGCCCGCGTGGCGATGACGTGCCGAATGATGACGGCTATGATTTAGGCCAAGGGGCTGGGTTCTACCTGAATGCGACACAAGCGCCCTGGTCCAAGCATTTTCATATGTACGACTATGTCAGCAAAGAGTTACCTGCGTTGATCCGCCAGCATTTCAGTGTGAGTGATCGTCAATCTATCTGTGGTCACTCAATGGGCGGCCACGGTGCGTTGATGTTGGCATTGCGTAATCCTCGGCAATATCAATCCGCGTCTGCTTTTGCACCGATAGTCAATCCGTGTCAGGTTCCGTGGGGACGCAAGGCTTTTAGTGCTTATCTGGGTGCTGATGAAAGTCAATGGTTGCAATATGATAGCTGCCATTTACTCACGCATGCACAAACCCAGTTGCCAATATTGGTCGATCAGGGAGATGGAGATCAATTCCTTGCCGATCAATTACAGCCGGCAAAATTAGCTGAATTGGCACGTCAGCGTGATTGGCCTCTGACCTTGCGTATTCAGCCGGGCTATGATCACAGCTATTTCACCATAGCGACATTTATTGAAGATCATCTGCGTTTCCATGCGGAATACTTACATCGCTAACGGATATAACTCAGCCGGTCAACAATAATAGAAACCTTAAAGCCCCTTCGGGGGCTTTTTATTTTATAGTAAATATAGAGCTTACTCTCGTTACGCTAATAACTAATAATCCTTTAGTTTAATAACATAATTAATGAATTATTATAAAAAGCATGATGAAAAAAACATTGATAAAATCGGAGAAAAGAATTACAAATAAATGGCTCAATACTCACCGAGGCTGAGCAACACAAAAAAGGAATAAACTTAAAAGGAGATTTATATGTTTACTTCGAATCAATCAAATGAAAGAATGAATAACGCTCATTTAATGGCGTTAAAAACTAAGTTAGAGTCGTTAGAACAATCATTTAAAAATAATTTATTTTCTATAAATGATCATGAAATAGAAAATTTAAGACGCAGCAACTCTAACAACCAAATAACCGCATGGAATTGGTCAAAAAGCTTTACACAACAATAGACTAAATAATGATAGTTTTAATTAGACAGATTAAGATGCCATTACTGGCATCTTAATTATAATAATTAGTATCATTTGATAGATTGCAGAAATAAAATAATACTATCACTCTATTTTATTAAAATCAGTGAGATATTCCCCATGCTAACAAGTGAATTTTTCAATTATCTGAAGCTAAGTCCAGTATCAAGCCTGTTAGCAATACTAATAACAGCCATAGGATTGATCTCACTATTTTTTGTATTAGTTCTTTATTTAACAGACTCTCGTATTGAGAAACATAATAATAACTATAAAGATATATATCGGATAGAAACATCATTTAATCTGCCTAACGGCGATGAAGTGAAATCAGCACAAATCCCCTTCCCACTTATTTCCGTATTAAAAAATGATAAAGATATCAAGAGTATTGATTATATCGTGCGTATTTTCACCAACCTACATGTCAATGATAAGACGTATTCAAATATTGATATCTATGCAATTAGCACCGATTTTTTTAATACATTAAATCCCTATCAACAAAAAAATCTCTATCTGACGCAGAATGAAATTATCATTACCCCAGAGTTTAACCAACAATATCTTCATCTGGATAACCCTCAAGGGCATGTCATAACATTAGGTGATAAAGGCCAATTTCTCATTAAAGATGTTGTTGAATTTAATCCATCCAGCCGTTTTAAAACGGCTGCAGTTATCGCATTCGCTCCTGAAATATTAGATGGTTACCACGATAAAAGACATGATTGGTATGATACCCATGCCTACGCTTTTATCACGATGAAATCTGGGATGAGCCCCACCCCAGAGCAACTAAATTCTCACGTTATTCAACACGCACCACAACTTGCAGGAGCCCCTTTTAGTCCAGAAGAATTCATTCAGCTTTCAGCACGTAATATTGCTGATATCCATTACGACAATGCATTGCCTGATGAAATTAGCACTGTAGTTTCAAGCTCATACTTAAATATTTTATACGCATCGGGTATATTTATTTTTTTTGCTACAACAATGAATTTTTTTAATATTAACAATGTGATAAACACAAAGAAGAGAAACAGTTTCTATATAAAAAAAGCCGTTGGCGCGTCCAATTTCCAGCTAATCACAGAAGAATTTTTTATTGCTACATTCCAAACTGGATTTGTGCTGTTAGTTGCTCTTTTTATTTTGATGTCACTCGTGCAATTTTCCGATAGCGCCAGAGAGCTTATCTTTACTCATGGCAGTTATGACTTCTCAACCGCGTTGTCTATTACTACGGTGCTAACTTACGCAGCTATTTTACTCGCCCACTACCTCTTTTTGCTGACGCTTACTTTGCCTAATAATACCTATAGCCACAACATTGCTATTGCTGCACAATCATCTCAGTCACTCTATATGACTCGCATTATGTTCTGCATGCAGATCATTATTGCAGGTATCATCATATACCTGTGGGCGGGTATAATGACACAGATGCATTTTATGAAAAATTACAATTTTGGTTATGAAAAAGAAAATATAATAACATTTATACTAAGTGATAAGTTAAAATCAAAAACTGCAATAAACAATTTACAAGATGAATTGAGAAATGCAGTTGGCATTAATAACATCTCTTTGAGTAGTTGGCGGCCATTTGATATGTCACGACATAATATTTCCGTATTCCATAACGATCAGCAAGAAAAAGACAAACTACTCACAGTTAATATCCTTAAAGTAAACAAAAACTTTATTAACACTTGGGGGGTGAATATTCTGGCGGGAGAAAAAAACCTATTATTACCCAGCGATAACAGTAATGTTTACCATGCTGTTGCCACAAAATCGTTTATGACATTAATGGGACAACAGTCCTATGACCATATACTGAATACTGTTTTTTATATTAATGAGAATAACTCGCAGCAATCAGTTAGGGTACTGAATGTGATCGATGATTTTTATCTGGCAGATAGAGAGGACACACCACCTCCCTTGCTTATTCTCATTCAAAACAGCCCTCAACGCTATGGCGCAGTCAAACTTGAAAACATTCAAGATTTCGGGAAAGTAGAGAAAATATTAAAACACCATCACGTTAATACTGAACACATAAAATCGATCAACAAATTACATAAAGAATATTTCAGCAATAATATACTTATGTATAATACGATTAACACGGTAACATTATTTACCGTCATATTGGTCTTAATAAGCACGATAATAATCAGCACCTCAGAGACCAAACGGCTCGAAAAAACACTAGCAATAATGGAGTCTATTGGCGGATCAATTTATACACATATTATTTTCTTTATACAGCAGAGCATTATACCTATCGTCATAGCAGTAATAATATCATTACCTGTCAGTTTTCTGTTATTGCATAATTGGCTGTCACAATACAGTGTGATTAAAGGGTTATCTTATGTCTATGCGGCAGGTTCATTTATTAGTTTTATTTTATGCGTAATTATCGTTATGACTATTACACTTATTTTCAATAGTCATATCCTAAATAGCCAGAAGAAGAAATAACACCATGGATATAAATATTGAGCAGAGAAAAAATAAAAATACAACTGCGAAGATAATTATTTTTTTCGTATTATTGATTGTTATTGCTTGTTTTTATTATATTTATTATTTATCTACCGCTCAGCATTCTTTACTCATATCACGAGAGAATGCAGTTTTCCATACTATGGAATCAGAAGTGTATCAGGAAGTGCTGACGACCCGAGCTATCGCGGTACCTAAAGAAAGCATAATTGTATCAAGTGAACGAGGAGGAAAAGTCACTGAAGTCACCAAACAGGCTTTCGACACTGTCGCGAAAGGCGATGTTATTATTCGTTTATCTAACTACGATTTTATGCTGGAAGCGACATCCAGAATAGCAAATATTACCGAGCAAATAAACAATCTGCGCAATATGAAAATACAGTTAGAACAAGATAATCGAGAGACAAAACTTAATTTACAAGAGGCTCAGCATCAGATAACGACTATTTCGAAAGATTTGGCAAGGCATCAAGTTCTCGACATGAAATCAATGATTGCAAAATCCGAACTGGAAAACCAAGTTGGCATGTTAAAAAACTGGCAAATAAAAAGTGAAATTTTAAAAGATCATGATAATAAAAATAAAGAGTCATTACCCTTACAATTCAAAAGTATAGATGATTCTATATTATTACTGGAGAGAATGATGGATATTATAGAAAACGGAATGGAACAATTAGTTATAACAGCACCCATTGATGGAACTTTATCTATCCTTGATGTAGAACTGGGTCAGCAAATAAAACCCGGCGAAAAAATTGCAATTATCGATAACCTTCAATCATATTATTTTAATGTTTATTTCAGTGAATATTATCTCGATAAAATTAAGCCGCAAAGACAAATATCGGCAACAATAAATGGTCAAGAAACACCACTGCTTATTGAGTCAGTATCAACTATTGTTGAAAATGGTAAATTCAAAGCAAAACTGATCCCACTGCATGGCTCTACCTCCCTACTTAAAAGAGGACAATCTATTGAAATACAAATTCCATTACAAGAAGAAAGTAACACTGTGCTGATGGCACCTACTGATAGCATCATTTTCGATGATAATGGAAGTAATTTTATCTATATTTATCAGCCAGAAAACGATCTTGCCATTAAATCTAAAATAGACATAAAGCGTCGAAATCCGATGAAAACAGAAATAACATCAGGAATAAAGGTAGGGGAAATCATTGTCATCCCCCCAGAGACTAATAATAGTGAATACGATATCATTGGGTTCAAATAACATGCTAAACATACAAAATGCTGAAAAATGTTATACCACTAAAATAATTAAAACTAAGGTTCTTAATCATCTAAGCTTCAGCGTTGAAAAAGGTGATTTTGTTTCTATTATGGGGCCATCGGGTTCAGGCAAATCTACATTACTTAATATCATCGGTCTGTTTGACTCTCTTGATAATGGTTCATTCACACTGGCGGAAAAAAACATTATTGGTATGAGCTACTCACAAAAAATAATATTAAGACGATTATTAATAGGTTATATATTTCAATCATTCAATCTCATTTCACACTTATCTATTTTTGATAATGTTGCTTTACCACTTAAGTATCGGGGCATTGGCAAAAAGGAACGTACCGAACAAGTTAACCAAGTTTTAAACCTGTTCGATATTGATAACCGGAAGCATCATAAACCAATGCAACTATCAGGAGGTCAACAACAACGAGTCGCCATCGCCAGAGCGATGGTATCTAACCCTGCATTGCTCTTGGCTGATGAGCCTACTGGTAATTTAGACAGTAAAAATTCCCGTTCTGTATTACAGCAATTAAAATATATAAACCAAAAAGGTACAACAATTATTATGGTTACACATTCAGATGAAGCCTCTGCATATGGCAACAGAATAATAAACATGAGAGATGGAAAACTAACATGAATAAATAGGAATATACCATGGATAATATGATTCCGGTAAAATACATTGATTGTATTAAGATAAGTAAAATAGATCTCAAAGAACTGGAAAAACTCGAGACATGTGAATACAGAATACTATCATCTTATCTTATTGGTAAGATACCAGCAAAAAAATTACTCGATAGTGATGAGTTAGATATATTCAACGAAGAGATAAAAAAAAGTATTTCAGTGAAAACGATTAAAGCAAAAAAACTAGTTGTTGTATTAAAGGCAACCCGTTTATGTAATCTTCGTTGTACCTACTGCCACTCATGGGCAGAAGGCCCCAATCAGACGGTATCATTTCATACCCTAGTCCGAACAGTACGGCAGATCCTTGCCATTCCTAATGTAAATAGATTTGAGTTTGTCTGGCATGGCGGTGAAATCACACTGCTAAAGCCAGCATTTTTTAAAAAACTTATTTGGTTGCAGCAACAATTTAAGCGGCCAGAGCAATATATAACCAACACCATGCAATCAAATGTCGTCAATATTTCAGATGAGTGGTTAATATTTATTAAAGGTATTGGCATGAATGTCGGAATTAGTCTTGATGGTGTACCAGCGGTAAATGATAAACGGCGGGTAGACTATCGAGGCAGAAAGACATCTGATCGCATAGCCAAAGGAATAAAAAAACTTCGCGAGTATAACATTCCATATGGTGCTCTTATTGTTGTTGACCGAGAAGTTTATCAAACTGACATGAAAGAAATGTTGGACTATTTTATCTCAATAGAATTAACCCACATTGAGTTTCTTAATATCGTTCCTGATAATAGACTCGTTAAAGGGCAGTATGTTGGCGAAGGATTTATCAGTTATGCTGAATTTATCCATTTTCTATCAATGCTGTTTACTATTTGGGTAAACGGTTATCAGGGAAAAATACATATTGCTGTTTTTGATGATTTTATTCGTGTATTGAAAGATGCTAAAAATAAACCTGCCGCCTGTTATTGGTCTGGCAATTGCTCGCAAGAAATTATCACCTTAGAACCCAATGGCGATATTTCTCCCTGCGACAAATATGTGGGTGATAAAGATAGCATCTATGGTTCTTTGTTAAATACTGACCTGGCGGATCTTTTAGCTCATTCATCGCATAATCAACAAGCCATCAATGAGGAAAAAACCGCGACTAAAAAAATGCAACATTGCGAGTGGTTTTCTATTTGCCATGGCGGCTGCCCCCATGACCGGGTTATTAACCGTCGACATACCGAAGGATATAATGATGCATGTTGTGGAACAGGGAAATTACTGGCGACCATTCAACGTTATTTAGCCAATACTTACTGAAACGACATTATAATGGTTTGAATTGTAACATGATAACTCAGTATTCTGCCCTTCAATAAGCAGACAGAATACTGACAATGTGGGGTTTATTAGGAAGGAGTTTTAGACTAAAAAGCAGATCCGGGTTGTAACAGAAAAGCCTGCTCCTCAGCACTGGATACTCGCCCAAGGATATGATTGCGGTGTGGGTAGCGACCGAAGCGATCAATAATTGCTTTATGGCGCAATTCATAATCTAGCTGAGTCTCATTACCTAGTTCGGTATATAGCTTCAATGCTTGCTGATGGATTAATGCGGATTCAGAATGCATAAAAGGTAAATAGAGGAACCCCCGCTGTGTATCTGATAACAGCCCAGCTTTGCCACTGCTGACCGCCTCCTGTGCCAACACCAAGGCCATGCCATCACAGGAAAATGAAGTCGGTAAATCGCGGAATAGATTTCGGCTGAATTGATCTAATATCAGAATTTCTGCCAGGCGCCCCTCAATATTCAGCCGCCAGTGAGCCAGTTCTCCCTTAGAGGCAGCCTGCCAAATGGCACCAAAATGCTGACGTAAATGGGCGTCAAAATCCTCATCTTTTTTGAACCACAATGCAGGGTCCATCTCACTAAACCAGAATTTCAGAATTTTTTGATAATCCATATTACCTCCAGTTTCACCCGACAAAGAAAATGCCAATAAAAAAGAATGATACAACTCAAGACAATATCAGACTGTGACCTCTTTGCCCCCCATCAATTCACCCGCATAGTAATCTCTGCCATAATGGCGCTCTCAATTGATTATTGCCGCGCACCCGTTATAGCTTCTGGCGACGGTGCCATCAGACCACGGAGTCCCGCATGGATCACTGTAATACCTCGGATTTACTCTCTCTGGAACAAGCTCTGGCCAAAATGCTGTCACAGGTCACGCCATTACAGGCCACCGAAACCATTGCACTCACTGATGCGGCGGGGCGTATCACAGCCAGCGCAATCACATCCCCGATTGCCGTCCCCCCTTTCGCTAACTCCGCTATGGACGGTTATGCGGTGCGCTGTAATGAGCTTAGCAGCACGATACCGTTACCGGTGGCGGGTAAAGCTTTTGCTGGTGCACCGTTTAAAGAAGAATGGCCGGCAAATAGTTGTATTCGAATTATGACGGGCGCACCCATCCCCGAAGGTGCCGATGCAGTCATCATGCAAGAACAAGCCGTGGTGAGTGAACAAGGTGTCACCTTCAGTGGCAATGCGCGGATTGGGCAGAACATTCGACTGGCAGGCGAAGATATCCAGCAAGGGGCGGCTGTTTTTCCCGCTGGCGTCAAACTCGGTGCGGCGCAACTTCCCCTCTTGGCATCATTAGGAATTGCCGAACTGACTGTTTTCCGCACATTGAAAGTGGCTATTTTCTCTACCGGCGATGAGTTGCAGCCAGTTGGGCAACCCTTGGGAGAAGGGCAAATTTACGATACCAACCGCTTTGCGGTTCGTTTGATGTTGCAACAGTTAGGTTGCCAAATTATTGATCTGGGTGTTATCCGTGATGACCAACAGGCATTACGCAAAGCATTTGAGCAAGCTGATGCCGTCGCCGATTTGGTTATTAGTAGTGGTGGCGTTTCTGTCGGTGAAGCCGATTACACCAAACAGATGCTGGAGGAACTGGGTGATATTGGTTTCTGGAAGTTAGCCATAAAACCCGGCAAACCTTTTGCTTTCGGTAAATTGGATCATGCCTGGTTCTGCGGCCTACCTGGTAATCCCGTCTCTGCTGCACTGACATTTTATCAATTGGTACAACCTCTTATTGCTAAAATCTCCGGCCACTCGACATGGCATCCACCATTACGTCTGAAAGCAAAAACGATCACAAAGCTGAAAAAATCGCCGGGTCGTTTGGATTTCCAGCGTGGGATTTTCTCAACTAATTCTCGTGGCGAACTGGAAGTAAGTACTACTGGTCATCAAGGTTCACATGTATTCAGCTCATTCAGCCAAGGTAACTGTTTTATCGTGCTTGAGCGGGAACGTGGTTCGGTAGAAGTCGGTGAAGTTGTTGAAATAGAGTTGTTTAATGAACTATTACGCTAGTTGATTATTGGCGTAATAAATTACTGAGAGCCTGATATGTTGCCTGAACTTTCCGATGCACAAGCCCTGCGTTATAACCGGCAGATTGTCTTACGTGGTTTTGATTTTGACGGTCAGGAAAAACTGAATACCGCTAAGGTATTAATTGTTGGATTAGGTGGCCTCGGGTGTGCCGCTGCACAGTATCTTGCAGTGGCAGGTATAGGTCATCTCACACTGCTGGATTTTGACAAGGTGTCTCTTTCCAATCTACAAAGGCAGGTTCTGCACCGCGATGACCGTATCGGTGTATCTAAGGTGGTGTCTGCGGCACTAACTTTGTCTGAGATGAATCCCAACCTGATAATCAAAACCATTGATGCCCAGTTAGATGATGAACAACTTGCCGTTGCCATAGCTGAACATCAATTGGTGTTAGATTGTACCGATAATGTCGCCAGCCGTGAGCAACTTAACCGCCTATGCCATGCACAGCGTAAACCACTGGTTTCAGGTGCGGCAATCCGCATGGAGGGGCAAGTCAGTGTCTTTACCTATCAAGAGGCTCAGCCGTGCTATCGCTGTCTGAGCCGGTTATTTGGCGATAACGCCCTAACCTGCGTTGAAGCCGGAGTCATGGCTCCATTAGTGGGTATTATTGGCAATCTACAAGCGATGGAAGCGATAAAACTACTGACTCAGTATGGGCAGGTGATATCAGGCCGCATATTAATGTATGACGCCATGACGGCGGAGTTTCGGAGTTTAAAACTGGCAAAAGACGCTAACTGCGAGGTTTGCGGTAAGGATTAGCGGAATATCGGGCAAAAAAAAAGCTGATGCATGGCATCAGCTCTTATTAACACGCGGTCAAATAATCAGGACTGAATACCCTGACTACGCAGATAATCTTCGTAGTTACCGGTAAAGTCGATCAGTTTTTTCGGTGTCATTTCAATCACTCGGGTCGCCAGTGAACTGACGAACTCACGGTCATGGGAAACGAAGATTAGCGTACCTTCGTACATTTCCAACGCCATGTTAAGAGCTTCAATCGATTCCATATCCAAATGGTTGGTTGGCTCATCCATTACCAGAATGTTAGGCCGCTGCATCATCAGCTTGCCAAACAGCATGCGCCCTTTCTCACCACCAGATAGAACTTTAACTTTCTTCTTGATATCGTCCTGGCTAAACAGCAAACGACCCAACACACTGCGAACAGCCTGCTCATCGTCCTTTTCCTGTTTCCACTGACTCATCCAGTCAAATACCGTGAGATCAATTTCAAAATCACTGGCGTGATCCTGCGCGTAATAGCCAATTCTACTGTTTTCAGACCATTTCACGGAACCAGCGTCCGCTTCATAATCCCCGACCAGGGTTTTCAGTAAAGTTGATTTACCAATACCGTTCGGCCCAAGAATAGCGACTTTTTCACCCACTTCCAGGCGCAGATTGAGGTTTTTAAACAGTGGGCCGTTATCAAAACCTTTAGTCAGCATTTCAACTTCCAGCCCATTTCTGAACAACTTTTTATCCTGATCAAAGCGGATAAATGGGTTCTGGCGGCTTGAAGCTTTCACTTCATCAAGCTGAATTTTATCAATTTGACGGGCACGTGAAGTGGCCTGTTTAGATTTAGAGGCGTTGGCACTAAAGCGGCTGACGAAAGATTGCAGCTCAGAGATCTGGGCCTTTTTCTTAGCGTTATCAGAGAGCAAACGATCGCGAGCTTGAGTCGCCGCAGTCATATATTCGTCATAGTTACCCGGATAAACACGCAGTTCGCCGTAATCCAAATCCGCCATGTGGGTACAGACCATATTCAGGAAGTGACGGTCATGGGAAATAATGATCATGGTACTGCTACGTTCGTTCAGAACTTGTTCCAACCAGCGGATAGTATCGATATCCAGGTTGTTGGTCGGTTCGTCGAGTAACAAAATTTCTGGATCTGAGAACAGAGCCTGGGCCAACAATACACGCAATTTAAAGCCGGGCGCGATTTCACTCATCAAACCATAATGCTGTTCAACTGGAATACCAACACCCAGCAGCAATTCACCGGCACGGGCTTCTGCGCTATAACCATCCATTTCACCGTAGGCAACTTCCAGATCAGCCACTTTATAGCCGTCTGCTTCGCTCATTTCAGCCATAGCGTAAATGCGGTCGCGCTCTTCTTTCACTTCCCACAACTCGCCGTGACCCATAATAACGGTGTCCAGCACTGTGTTGTTTTCAAAGGCGAATTGATCCTGACGCAACTTGCCCAGACGCTCATTAGGGTCAAGGAATACGTTACCGCCACTCGGCACCAGATCACCACCAAGGATTTTCATGAATGTGGATTTACCACAACCATTAGCACCGATCAGGCCATAGCGATTACCGCCACCGAATTTTACTGAAATGTTCTCAAACAGCGGCTTGCTGCCGAATTGCATGGTGATATTGTTAGTACTTAGCACAGAGCTCGCTCTCGATTGGATTACTGAATAGGGGTATTCAAGAATACTAGAAAATGTGATTCGGCGCGCATTATGCCACAAGATGGCAAGAGTATCGCCTCCAGTTTGCATGAAATCTCAGCAGGGGTGGAAAGTGAGCAAGATTTGGGGCCGAACAGCCCCATTAAATAAATGAGATATTAGCCTTGAGCTTCATTGGTACATTGCAGTGCGCTGTATTTATCCAACAAGAAAGGTCGCAGATACCCCACGGTGTTAGACATCGGTAACACCTCTTCGCTGAGATGAATATTCAGTATATTACTCAGGTAATCACGCCGTTTTTGTATTCTTTGCCAAACATCGGGGTAATGGGCGGCCAGTTCATCACGTAAATGTTGATCAGCTAATGCAATACCGTCTTCCGCACTGACTCCTGCATAGCCTTTCACTACGGGGATGATATCGATTTGGAATAACATTCCACTACGAATTTTTTCTTCCGAGTCCTTATAAATAGGTGAACACAACCATTCTTCATCCGCGACCAAATGCCCAGGATTTAACGACCAATGGTATTGCGACTTCGGTAAAACAGCTTCAATTGCCGCATACATCTCTTTGCCGGACATACCAATACGGATATTTTCCAGCCAGGTTACGACCGCGGCGTAATAAGGAATAGCAACTCTCTCGAGATAATCCCTTTGTGCCAAAGGCAGCTCATCGCTGTGATGTACGGCATAACCCGTTCTACTGCTTAAGCCACCTTTATACCCGGTGGTTAAAGATATTTTATCGCCAAGTTGCACAATTTTATCACCAGGATACAAATTAGCGTTCTCAAAACGATCACCAGTTGCAGCAATCATCACAACAGTATTCGGCTGCCCTTCATCTGCCAGATAAGAACCAAGTTGCTTTTCGGTTACACCGATATCTACCGCAGTCAATGCATTAAGAATACAATTAGAGGCCAAATTTGCACCGTATTCATAATGAGCTAATTCGTTGGCATTGTTAGTCACTCTGGCTGCTGTATCACTACCAATAAATAGGTTTGTCGCATTAACCACCGGTGTTGACGATGAAACGGTCTGTTTTATTGCAGATAAAATAAAATGTGGGATATCAAACAATTGACTATTATCATCCAACTTGCTGGTAAATAATTTCCACCCGGCAATGCCGACTTTTTTAGCCTGCTGAATGCCAGTGTCCGCCAATAAATCAGCTAGCGTTTTGCTGTTATTCATGGGTTGATTCGGTAGCGAAAAATAGGGAATATGGATCGCTGTATTGCTCACCCGCGCATATTGAGACAGTTTTAAATTCTCGTTGCCTAGCAATAAAAAAATTTTCCCGGAGGCATGTAATACCAAAGCCGCTTCTTCAAATCGGGGGATAAAGCCAGTCAGATACTCAAAATTACCCCCATGTTCTTTATCGGCATAAACCAGCAAATAATCAATATTAGCCCGAGCCATATTGGCGATAACTTTAGCTTTTCGAGCAGTGATTGTACTATCGCTAATTGCTACCTTAGTAACAGCATTGCATCTTGGTGGAGCATCGATAGGGCTAAGTTTAATATGGCGTTGAACACTCATCATCTTTATTACCCCAGAGTTAGTTAATATAAACCACCTGACTCATGACTGTTTACGCTACAACCATTTAGGATTGCGCGTGAACGAAATAGTTAACCAGCGATGTGGGCCTGACTCACCAATCGCGTGAGAAATTTCATCGCGTATCTTATCAAAATAAGACACGCCGCTGTTTTCCATTTCTGGTGGAATAACCACATGAATCTCAACAAATAAGCCACGGCCAATGCGGGTAGCGTAATGCGAATAATCGATAAATTGATATTTCGCCATCAGTTTATCCATCAAACTTTCCATCGAGGCGTCTAGTGTATCCGGTGTCATTTGTAATACTTCACGGACAGCCGCGATGACGGTCTTTATCGGAACAGATATCAATATCAGCGTTAACAGCGCCAGTACCGCAGGGTCAGTATAAACAATCAAATGTTCATAACGCGTGCCTTCCATACTCCAGGAAAGTAAAAAAGCCACTAATAAAGCAGAGCTGATACACGCCGACATCAGCCAACTTTTGGTATCCAATGCGATTAGTTCGGACTTAACACGTTTATTCAAACGGCGTTGCTTTAAAAAGATAGTAAAACAGAAAATGCTCACAACCAATGCATACACAATAGCCCAACCTAGTTCTAATTCACGTCCGCCATCAATAATACCTTTAATCGCGTTAACAAAAGCATACAGACAAAGGAAGGCCAGTAGACTGCCATTGAAAGCTAATACCAGAGGTTCTACATGCCAGAAACCATATTGAAAACGGCGGCTATTGGGTTGGCCAAGCAATCGGGAAACTAATAGAGATAAACTGCACATACCTGCATCTAAAGCAGAGAACATTCCATCGAAAATTATCGACATCGACCCGCATACAATACCGAAAATAATCCCCATAATGGCAATGAATAAAGTACAAAAAATCGAGCGCCGCAAAATCTGTTGCTCAAGTTTAGTATCATGCAGCATAGGTGCTGCTTGTTCACTGAGTGTCGTCATAGTCACAACCTATTTTTTAACTACTTATTTTATAGTAACTAACTGTTTTATAAAATTTTATCGTTATTTATTCAGCTTGATATGCAAATCACGATATGAACAGTGAATAGAGATCATAGCTAATAAGAGTGTGCCATATTATTCCATTTTTACCAGTAAATTGCGCTGTAATAGAAAAATAAACAGTATTGTTAATGTCTTGTTTTTACTTATATAAAATAAGATATTTTTGACTATAAGAGATTTTATAGCGCTAATTAACATTTCAATAGATTAATTTATCGTTTCATTTTCGTCTTTATCTTAAAGATATTAACCCCCATTACTTTATACTTATACCCAGCAACAGACCTTGTTAATTTTAATAACATATAACAATGAACTGACCTTTCAATTAACAACAGCCACCTTAAATGAGTAGAAGTTGTTATTCGTCAAGAATAGTGTTTCCGCATAAAGATATTATGCACCGCTTAATACCCGCCCTGGGGGAAATATGGCAGCAAAACTTAATATTTTATTAGTACATGGCGCGTGGGCTGATGGCTCACAATGGCGGCATATTATTCCAGCCTTACACGCGATGGGCCACAGGGTTATTGCAATACAAAATCCGTTAACCTCGTTGGCAGATGATGTCGAGCGCACCATCAAGCTAACAACGGCATTGTATGGTCCAACATTATTAGTCGGCCACTCATACGGTGGAATGGTGATTACCCAAGTCGGGCATTTGCAAAATGTTGTCGGGATGGTTTATCTCGCTGCTTTCGCGCCGGATGCCGGTGAAAGCTTATCCAGTACTTATGCATTACGTAAACCGCCGGTAGGCGCAGCTTACATTCGCCCTGACGATAATGGCTTTTTATGGATCGACACAGACCAGTTCCACGAGAATATGTGTCAGGATATTGATGAAAGTGAAGCGCTAGTCATGGCTCTGACGCAAAAACCTTTAGCGGCTCGTATTTTTACTGATAAGTCTGCTCAACCGGCCTGGCGAGTGAAACCCTGTTGGTATCAGATTTCAACGGAAGACAGAATGCTGCCAGTTGAAACACAACGCGACTTCGCCAAACGAATTCAAGCGCAGAAAGTGGTTGAACTCCCTTCTGGCCACTCAGCCCACCTATCACATCCACAACAAATCATTGATTTAATTACTGATGCGGCGAATGCAGTTAGGTGATTTTTAGTTATCCATCAAAACTATCGCGATGACAGACGAAAAAAATCCGCCCGAAAGCGGATTTTTTCAAATACAGGATTCACCTTTAAAGATGAATGCTGATCATCCCAAGCTGTTGCTTAGAAAGTGTAACCAACGCCAGCAACCCAAGTACCAACGTCAACGTTACGGATGCGGCTCTGTTCGTAAGAAACGTCCAGGGCAACATTTTGCATTGGGTTAAACTGCATACCCGCGCCATAAGTGAAGCCGTAATCGCTGGTGCTGTTTTTGTCGCTAGCAGAAGTTGGGTAGTTCTGGCTGAAACGGCCATAACCCACACCGACCAAGCCATAAACGCTAGCCCAATCGTTGATACGGTAAGCTGGACCAGCAGTGATGGCGTTGTATTGTGCTTTGTTGTAAACAGACGCGCTATCGCCGAAGCTGCTTTTTTCAGTGTGAGTGAAAGAGGTGATATAACCCAGTTGAGAATCACTCCACTCGTAACGGTACTTCAGGTTGAAGCCTGAAGATTTGTTAGCAACACCCTGGTAATCGCTCTGGGCATAACCACCAGAAACGGTGCTTTGACCTGCAAAGGCTGAACCTGCGGTCACTGCTAATACACAAGCTGCTACAGCTGAAAGACATGCAATTTTATTCATAACCACCTCGAAAGACGCAAATTTTTAAGTGAAACTAAAACACCATGAAATTATAACAAAAAGTAGCGTGAAACTCTGCTTACTAATGATTGTCTAATCATTTATTTGGTGTAACAAAGAGTTTCAAGTATCATCTATCTTACTAATACACTTATAAATTTTGGCTATGTTACTCCTTTTTGTGACATCCATCACCAAAAGCCATTCCAGACTATTCTTAATTTTAGCGCTCAATAAAACAGCAAAAACAGTGTTAAAAATCAGCAACCTTCGATAGAAACTATTTATTTTTTCTTTTTCTTCGTCTTTGTTATGTCTGGCGGTAATTTTCAAACACTCAAGCGACATTTCATTTACACTGGCAAGGATTGATACTTACTATTCTCTTTGAGGCTCAACAGGATGTCTTTGTCTCCTCCATCCAAACATTCACTCCCGTTACTCCCTATTTTCTTGCTCGTGATCGCCATGATCTCAATACAAAGTGGCGCATCGTTGGCGAAAAGTCTGTTCCCACTGGTTGGCGCACAAGGAATAACGTCGTTACGACTAGGCATCGGCACGCTGATTCTGTTTATTATCTTTAAACCCTGGCGGATGCGATTTGCAGCGGGCAGCCGGTTACCCTTGCTGATCTATGGGGTGACCTTAGGTGGAATGAATTTCCTTTTTTACCTGTCATTAAAAACGGTGCCATTAGGTATTGCCGTCGCCTTAGAATTCACCGGCCCGCTGGCAGTCGCCATGTTATCTTCGCGTCGTCCAGTTGATTTTATCTGGGTAGGATTGGCGATTCTGGGCCTCTGGTTCCTATTACCTCTGGGAAGCAGCATCGGAACCATTGATTTATTTGGTGCAGCTTGTGCTCTGGGTGCGGGTGCCTGCTGGGCGCTTTATATTATTTCAGGGCAAAAAGCTGGCGGTGATCATGGGCCAGGGACTGTGGCTGTTGGCTCTTTAATTGCTGCACTGGTTTTCTGCCCGATTGGGGTGGCTTATAACGGCCTGGCACTGTTCGACCCAGCCATTTTACCGGTTGCTTTAGCCGTCGCTATTCTGTCTACAGCCTTACCCTACTCACTGGAAATGGTCGCATTGACCCGCCTGCCTACTCGCACATTTGGCACATTAATGAGCTTAGAACCCGCATTGGCGGCAATTTCAGGGCTGATATTCTTAAATGAACATCTGACGCTGATTCAGTGGCTAGCTCTGGCATCCATTATCAGCGCCTCCATTGGCGCGACTCTGACCATAAAATCTAAACCGCAGATTGACGAAATTGCTTAAACGGGAACCCAATATGGAAATCAGAATGGCAGCAGCAGCCGATTTTGCTGAAATTTGGCCGCTGTTTCAGGCGGTAATCAGTAGCGGCGATACCTATGTATTCACACCAGATACTCCCGAACAAGATGCCTATGATTACTGGTTTGGCGCAGGAGTTCGGTGCTGGGTAGCCATGCACGAGGGGCGAGTTGTCGGCATGTACAAATTAATCGATAACCAGCGTGGCCTCGGTAACCATGTCGCCAATGCATCCTTTATGGTTGATGGCGAAGCCCGCGGGCTGGGTATCGGCAAAGCACTGGGGTTACACTGTATCGAGCAGGCAACCGCTCTCGGTTATCGGGCCATACAGTTTAACTTTGTGGTCAGCACCAATACACTGGCAGTTGCCCTGTGGCAAAAACTAGGCTTTGAGATTATCGCCACCTTGCCTGGCGCGTTTAATCACCGCCAATTGGGTTATGTGGATGCCTATGTGATGCATCGAGCTTTGCTCCCTAATTAGCACTGAACACTCAGTTTCCCGCCAAAGACAGATTCATTAATAGCACGCCAGCCCAGTCATTACGCGGGTTGGCTTTTTTTATTCATTATTTTTCACTTTTTTTGCATCCAAAACCCCCTGCTGATTCGTATAGGTAGATGTGAGGCAAGGCTTCACCTCAACCTACAGGAATACATTATGAAAACGCTAATTCGTACCGCTATCTGTGCTTCTTTAGTATTCAGCAGTGTTTCTATGGCCGCCATGATGTCTGACACTGTCATGGTGGGGGGCGCATCGATGCTCCCAAGCAAAAATATTATCGAGAATGCAGTCAACTCAAAAGATCACACCACCTTGGTTGCCGCAGTTAAAGCTGCCGGGTTGGTGGATACCCTACAAGGGGCTGGGCCCTTTACCGTGTTTGCGCCCACCAATGCCGCCTTTGCAAAGTTGCCCGCAGGTACGGTTGAAAATTTGGTCAAACCAGAAAATAAAGCCTTGCTCACGCAAATCCTGACCTATCACGTAGTGGCCGGGAAGTACGATATGAAACAACTGGAAAGTAAAATCAAGGCCGGAGGCGGGACTGCCGAGCTGAAAACGGTCAATGGCCAGCCATTATGGATTATGAATAATGGGCCACATAATATTCAGATTAAAGATGGAAAAGGTAACATCGCGAATATCAGTACCTATGATGTACAACAGAAAAATGGTGTGATCGATGTTATTGATACTGTCCTGATGCCTAAATAAAACCGGTCTATACTGGGTGCAGTGTCTCACTGCACCTGATGGTTTTTTTAGGGATTGGCGCATGAATGAATGTTCTGTGGAACAGCAGGTCGGGCTGATAGATGCCATTGCTCAAGGCGATCAGTCCGCTTTTGAAAAGCTTTACCGTCTCACATCTCCTCGATTATTCGCGGTCGCCCAACGCATGTTGCGTAATCCCGCCCGGGCAGAAGAAGTATTACACGACAGTTTTCTTACTGTCTGGAGTCGGGCTGGCCATTACAATGCACAACTCAGTGCGCCACTCACCTGGTTAACTCATATTGTTCGCAACCGGGCTATCGACCTGATGCGAGGCAGTGATAATCGCCTGCAATCACTAGACGATGACGAAACCGACTCGCTAACCGACGACACACTGACACCACTGGCGCAATTGCAGCAAGACAGTGAGGCTAAACAACTAGCAGATTGTCTAACACATCTGCCCGCTGAGCAGCGCCAAAGTATTATGCTGGCTTATTATCAAGGGCTTTCTCATGGGGAAATCTCTGTTCATTTACAGCAACCCCTCGGTACGATAAAAAGCTGGATACGTCGTGCACTGGACCACCTAAAGGACTGTGTAGGCTTATGAAAAACAGACGCGAATATGACTCAGCACTCGCCGCAGAGTATGCACTGGGTACCCTGCGCGGGCTGGCTCGGATACGTTTTGAACGCAGAGTCCACCGCGACCCACGGCTGGCAGCGGATGTTGCCAGTTGGCAAAGCCTATTTACTCAACTTGATAATCAGCTCGCCCCGTTAGAACCACCTGAGCGCGTTTGGAAACGGCTGGAGTTGCAGTTACCACCGATCAATATCCGCCACATGAAACGAAACCCTTGGTCTTATGCTGGCTGGGCCGTCGCTGCGGGCCTGGCAGCAATATTGCTCATACCGAGGTTATTGGTCGAGCCACCGGCAGCTATACCGGTGGCAGTGCTGTCCAATAGCCAGCAGAGCGGCCAATGGGTTGTCAGTCTGGATAAATCAACCCGTAGTTTGACATTAACACCACTGAATCCGGTGACCGTCAGTGAGACCAACAGCCTTGAATTATGGAGTATTCCAGCCGGTGAAAAGCCACATTCGCTGGGGTTATTGAATACTCAAGGGCCGACACAACTGACCTTGGCTGAAAACCAGTTAGCGGGCAATTCATTACTGGCAATCAGTTTGGAACCTCATGGTGGCTCACCAACTGGCCAACCTACCGGGGCGGTATTGTTCAGCGGACCATTACAAAATCTGTAAGACTTTTTCCACCGGAGGCCATACATGCAAGACTGGGATCCCGATTTATATCGCCAATTTGAAGCAGAACGCACCCGCCCCGCTCACGACTTGCTGGCCCATATTCCAGCGACAATACCGCAACGTATCAGCGATTTAGGATGTGGGCCAGGTAACTCGACTCAACTGCTGCACCAGCGTTTCCCCGACGCCCAACTGGTCGGGATTGATAATTCCCGCGCTATGTTGCTCAGTGCACAGCAGCGTTTACCTGATTGTACCTTTCTTGAGGCAGATATCAGTCAATGGCAACCCGCAGAGCCACAAGACCTGATTTATGCCAATGCTTCACTCCAGTGGCTAACCAACCACCAGCAACTCTTTCCTCGTTTATTGTCTCAACTGGCCGCTAACGGAATACTTGCGGTGCAGATGCCGGACAATCTGGACGAGCCAAGCCATAGAGCCATGCGGGAAGTCGCCGAAAATGGTCCGTGGCAACAAACACTGCAACAGGCCGGAGTCGTGCGGGCCAAAGTGCTCACAGCAAATCAATATTATGACTTACTGGCCCCCCATGCTGAGCAAGTTGATATTTGGCGCACCACCTACTACCACCCGATGCCATCAGCACAGGCGATTGTTGATTGGCTGCGCGCGACCGGTTTACGACCTTTTCTTGAACCGCTCTCTGAGTCTATGCGATTGGATTTCCTACAAGATTACCTGACAATTATTGATGCTGCATATCCACAGCAAGTGGATGGTCGGCGCTTACTCGCATTTCCACGTTTATTTATTGTTGCTCGTGCGCTGAAATAACCCCTTAGGTATGCCGGTTCAATTAATTTACCGGCTCACTGCACTGATATCACACAATAAAATAGTTACCCTATAAAACCATTTATATTTTAAATATAAAAATACATATAAATCATAGCAATAGTTATTGCCAATTGGACACAATAATAAGAATGATAATATTTTATTGATGAAACACTAAATTACACTTTCAAACAGATTCAGTAATGGGCTATTTAATTGATAGGCACTATCTGTCCTACAAAATTAAATATCTTTGTTATACTTATTGCGGTGAAGAAATTGGTAATCAACTCAATAAAGGGATACCTATTATGAGTACAGCAAAACTGGTAAAAGCAAAATCTTCCGAACTCATCTATACACGTAATGATGTTGATGAACATACTAAAACGCTGACGATTAAACTATTGAATGAGCTGGTTATTCAGTTTATCGATCTGTCGCTTATCACCAAACAGGCGCACTGGAATATGCGCGGTGCCAATTTTATCGCCGTGCATGAAATGCTCGATGGCTTCCGTACCGCCATCAATGATCATCTGGATACCTTTGCAGAACGCGCGGTGCAACTCGGTGGCATTGCTCTCGGTACTGCGCAACTGGTGACTGAAAAAACACCATTGAAGAGCTATCCAACCCACATTCATAGCGTGCAAGAACACCTAAAAGAGTTGGCTGACAGATATGGTGTGGTCGCAAACTTTGTGCGGAAAGCCATAACAGAAGTCAAAGACGAGGATAGCGCAGATATGTTTACTGCTGCATCGCGTGACCTTGATAAATTCCTGTGGTTCCTCGAAGCCAACATAGAATAATCATCTATACCCGTCATACTTCAAGCTACATGTGCGTTAGCTGCGTTCGTTCACCCCAGTCACTTACCTGTGTAAGCTCCTGGGGATTATGAGCCTCATCAGAGGACACCCTACGGGCCAGCGCAAGCGCTGTTCAAAATGGTTTACAACCAATTTGTCACTCAGTTGTCGCCTTCCTGTAACTTGAATTATTTAGGGTATGCAGTTTGAAAGATGAAAGATTTGAAAAATAATCAATGTAATGATTAATCAAACAGGGTCGGCTATCCGGCTCTGTTCACGGAGGTCATATGGCAAGTGGATGGGCTGGTGACGGTGCAGTACAAGAGCAAATTGACTCCACTCTTGAAGATGCTATTGAGCGTGCGCGCCTTGCGCTGGGCAAAGGCGATAGCGAAATATATTGCCTGGAATGTGGTCAAATCATTCCAGAAGCGCGGCGCAAAGCACTGGCCGGTGTTAAACATTGCCTGACCTGCCAAAATGAATTAGATAAACGTCAAACAACCCATTCCGGCTATAACCGCCGTGGCAGTAAAGATAGCCAACTCAGATAGTTCCCCCCAACTCTCCCTCATTGCCCTCTTTTCGAACAAAAACCCGATACAGTTAACAATATTGTTACATTGATGTTAGTTATGGATTGTTTATTATTGGCTGTCGAGTTAATAATAAGTAAATAATTGGATGATTGCACCATAATGATATTAACGCACCATTTTGGTGGGCTAATTTAGTGCAATCAGAGCCAGCTAAGTAATGGCCTGCTAATTAGTTTGAGAAAATTCTTTAATTTTAAATAACTTGCATTTCTGGCACGATCTTTTCATATTGCACCCTGAAATATAAAAATGGATCCCCATGCCCCGCGCGGTTGGCATTGTAGTTTGACCGCAATATCAACAACCAAGGGTATATCCACAAAAGCACAAAGGAACTCCTACTTATGAAGTCACTTGTCAAAGTTTCATTGGCCGCTCTCGCGCTGGCCTTTGCCGTTAGCTCCCACGCCGCAGAAAAAGAACTGATTGTTGCCACAGATACCGCATTCGTTCCTTTTGAGTTCAAACAAGGGGATAAATATGTCGGTTTTGATATCGACTTATGGGATGCCATCGCGAAGAAACTGGATCTGAAATACACCCTGAAACCAATGGATTTCAGTGGCATCATTCCTGCGTTGCAAACTAAAAACGTGGATCTGGCACTGGCCGGCATCACCATTACCGACGAGCGCAAAAAAGCAGTCGATTTCTCTGATGGCTATTACAACAGCGGCTTGCTGGTGATGGTTAAAGCAAATAACAACGACATTAAAGGCGAAGCTGATCTGGCAGGCAAAGTGCTGGCAGTGAAAAGCGGCACCGGCTCTGTCGATTATGCTAAAGCCAACATCAAAACCAAAGACCTGCGCCAATTCCCGAATATCGACAATGCGTATTTGGAGCTAGGTACAGGCAATGCTGATGCTGTTTTGCATGACACACCAAACATCCTTTACTTCATCAAAACTGCCGGTAATGGCCAGTTCAAAGCGGTGGGCGATTCCATTAAAGCTCAACAGTATGGTGTAGCATTCCCACAAGGCAGTGACCTGCGTGAAAAAGTTAACGCCGCGCTGAAATCCCTGAAAGAAGACGGCACTTACGCTGCAATTTATAAAAAATGGTTCGGCGTAGAACCTAAGTAATTCATTTTTAAATTTTTTATACTCTAAATAATTCGAGTTGCAGGAAGGCGGCAACTGAGTGACAAATTGGTTGTAAACCATTTTGAACAGCGCTTGCGCTGGCCCGTAGGGTGAGCCTCTGATGAGGCTCATAATCCCCAAGAGCTTACACAGGTAAGTGACTGGGGTGAACGAACGTAGCCAACGCACCTGCAGCTTGAAGAATGACGAGTATAACCAGGAGAATATCCATGCAGTTTGAATGGAGCGCTATTTGGCCCGCCATCCCAATCCTGCTTGAAGGCGCCAAGTTAACCCTATGGATTTCGGTCCTGGGGTTGCTTGGCGGCCTGATTATTGGGGTTATAGCAGGTTTTGCCCGCGCCTATGGCGGTTGGCTGAGCAGAAATATCGCATTAGTGTTTATTGAGCTAATCCGTGGCACGCCAATTGTGGTGCAGGTGATGTTCATCTATTTCGCGTTGCCGATGATGATGCCAGTGCGCATCGATCCCTTCTCAGCAGCCGTTGTGACGATCATGATTAACTCAGGCGCATACATCGCGGAAATCACCCGTGGTGCGGTGCTGTCAATTCATAATGGGTTCCGTGAAGCCGGTCTAGCGTTGGGCTTGTCCAAACGCGATACCTTGCGCTACGTGATTGCACCTTTAGCTCTGCGTCGCATGCTGCCACCATTAGGTAACCAATGGATCGTCAGCATCAAAGACACCTCACTGTTTATCGTGATTGGCGTAGCTGAACTGACTCGACAGGGTCAGGAAATTATTGCCGGTAACTTCCGCGCCATGGAAATTTGGAGTGCGGTTGCGGTTATCTACCTGATAATCACCTTGGCTCTGAGCTTCGTTCTGCGCCGGTTAGAAAGAAAACTGAAAATAATATGATTGAATTCAAAAACGTCTCCAAACACTTTGGTAAAACCCAGGTGCTCCACGACATCAATCTGAATATCACCAAGGGAGAAGTGGTGGTTATTATTGGTCCTTCCGGCTCGGGTAAATCTACCCTGCTGCGTTGTATCAATAAGCTGGAAGTCATTACCAGTGGTCAGCTGATTGTCGATGGCCTGGATGTCAATGACCCCAAAGTTGATGAACGCCTGATTCGTCAGGAAGCAGGTATGGTATTCCAACAGTTTTATCTGTTCCCACATTTGACTGCGCTGGAAAACGTGGCATTTGGCCCCATCCGTGTGCGTGGCGCTTCTAAGGAAGCGGCCAACAAACTCGCTATGGAGCTATTGACCAAGGTGGGATTGGAAGAGCGTGCTCATCATTACCCGGCAGAGCTGTCCGGTGGGCAACAGCAGCGCGTAGCTATTGCCCGTGCTCTGGCGGTCAAACCTAAGCTAATGCTGTTTGATGAACCAACCTCAGCACTGGATCCGGAATTGCGTCATGAAGTTTTGACAGTAATGAAAGATTTGGCTGAAGAAGGCATGACTATGGTCATCGTCACTCACGAAGTGGGCTTTGCACAAAAAGTGGCATCACGCCTGATCTTTATCGATAAAGGCCGGGTGGCGCAGGATGGTGACCCAGATAGTTTAATCTCAAATCCACCCAGTGAACGTTTACAGGAATTCCTGCAACACGTTTCCTGATGTGCGATTTAGCATAGCTATAAAATCACGACGTTAAAATAGCAATGGCGGGTATCTTTACTGATACCCGCTTTTTTGGTGCTAACGCCCAGTCATATATGGGGTTGTTGATTCTTGACCTGAGAAAACGCCGTCATCAACTTCACCACATCTTGCATCCCAATATTCACCTGATGGATAACTTCACCGGCATCTTGGGTCAGCATGACTCCGCCACCCGCCTGCTCGACACACACTCCCATGCCCTTGATGGCCGCCATCACACCGTTCTGAATCGTCTTGGTCATATGCTCGATTTCAGTGGCCGCCTTACGTGAACTTTCTGCCAATATACGTACTTCACTCGCCACTACAGAAAATCCTTTACCGTGTTCACCGGCATGAGCCGCTTCTATTGAAGCATTGATTGCCAATAGGTTAGTTTGTGAGGAAATTTTACGAATGGCTTCAACAATGGTGCCAATCTCGTTCGAGCAACGACCTAACTCGCTGATAACATCTGAAGTTTCGCGAGCAACCGATTCCACTTCCTGCATACCGCGAACTGCCTGCTGGACTATCTCAGCCCCTTGCGACGCTGACCGGTCGGTGGTTAATGATAAATGGTGCACATCACGAATCAGATTCTCTTCCTGCTCCTGCTGCAACATCAATTGCGTAATATCCTGCGCGATTTTCACTACTTTCAGTACCTGCCCCTCCTTATCCATTATCGGGTTATAGCTCGCTTCCAGCCAAACACGCTGACCACGACTGTTCATGCGCTCAAAGCGCCCAACAATGAACTCACCACGGGCTAGCCGCTGCCAATGCAGACTATATTCATCGGAGTGAGCGAACTCTGGAGTACACAAAATCTGATGAGACTTATGCCGAATATCAGCCAGCGAATAACCAATAACATTTAATAAATTATCATTGGCATCTAAAATAATACCTTGGGGTGTGAAGGTGATCATTCCCATTGAGCGATTTAGCGCAGCCAATAAACTCTGATGTTCCTGAGACTGCAACATTCGCTCAGTTACATCACTGGCAAGTTTAATAATTTCCACCACCCGCCCTTGACTATCGAGCACCGGTGTATATGTCCCTTGTAGCCAAATAATACTGCCGTCTTTGCGAATACGTTTAATATTATCGGTAATGGCTCGCCCTTCATTGAGCAATTGCCAGTGGCGACGGTAAGCATCACTTTGTACATATTTCGGGTCACAAAACAGTTTATGATGCTGCCCGACGACCTCTTCTCGTTGGTATCCCATAGCCTGTAGAAATAAGGTATTAGCGTATTTTACTGTGCCATCAGGTTTAAAAATAATCATAGGGACGGCACTATCAATCGAGGTCAGTTCGGCGCGCTTTGATACATAAGATGAGCTGAAATTGAACAACATAAGTTGAGTCCTTATGGTGAAAGATCGTGCTGCAAATAAGTCATGTGACCATTAACGTGTTTGCACAACAAAACCCAGAAAACCCTTAATAGAATTTTCTTGAAGTTTTATTCTTCACCCTGGACGATGAGATAGTTGAGTCAATAAAATTAAATATAGAGAAAAAATCAAAATAAAACCTACACTTGTCGGCTATATTGCCTAACTAAGAATTATCTTAATTAGCATAGCCGAAAGTATTTAGATTGACAGCCAACTAAGTAATATTGAAATAAAATAGTAAGAAATAGGGCAATATCCAGATAAGTGAATATTGCCATCAGGCGACCAGTTAACGTATCCCGATGAGCTTATTTATTTTAAGGTCAACGGGCAGTCATTGACTCGGGCAAGTGCCACCGCTAATCCTGCTGTAGCTTCAAGGACGTATGGGATGACCAGCGCTCAGCTTTCCAGGCCGCCTGTTGCTCTGGCGTCAGGAACGTCCATGCAACAAAGCGACTGACTTTCTGCCCTTGGGCCATATCGATGGTACGAACTTCAACCGCATTGGCGTAACGCAGGGCATGATAGATAGCAGGTAATGTTGTCTTTTTAGAGATCAGTGAAGTAAACCAGAAGCAGTTTTGTGCCTTCGTCGCGCTCTCTGCCACCATGCGGCTAACAAAACCTTCTTCGCCGCCCTCACACCACAGCTCACTATTTTTACCACCAAAGTTTTGCACTGGCTTGGCTGCAACTTCACTTTTACCCAGTTTATGCAGTTTGCGCCGCGTGGTTGCTGCTGCTTCTTCTGCTGAGCCGTGGAACGGTGGATTACACAATGTGGCATCGTAGCGTTCATTCACCGCCAAAATACCGTCGAAAATCGCTTGTGGATTTTTTTGTTGCTTAAGTCGCAGGGTATTTTTCAGTGTCGGATTCATGGATACCACCATTTTGGCCGCACTCAGGGCTTGCGGGTCAATGTCAGTCCCGGTGAAGCGCCAGCCATATTCCCGTTGACCAATAATAGGATAAATGCAGTTTGCACCCACACCAATATCCAGTACCGCCACATTCTTACCTTGCGGGATAACTCCGTCATTGCAGCTGGCTAATAAATCAGCGAGATGGTGCACATAATCGGCACGACCTGGAATGGGTGGACATAAAAAGTCAGCCGGAATATCCCAATATTCAATGCTATAAAAATGTTTTAATAATGCCTTATTCAGCATTTTTACTGCCAGTGGGGAGGCGAAGTCGATAGAAATATCCCCGTAAGCAGTCGGTGCCAAAAAAGGGATTAGCTCGGGGCAACTCACTGAAAGAGCATCAAAGTCATAACGTGAGCGATGACGGTTGCGCGGGTGCAATCCACTTTTTTCTTTCGGGAATACTTTTTTGTTTTCCATCGTACTGACTCTCTGATAGGCATTTTCTGGCGCGTAAGATAGCATAAATTCATGTGAAACGGGTCAGCAGCAAAAGAGGCTGCTCGCTATCCGTCGATTTATCTCAAACCAGAATACCGGATGAATTAATCTTTTCTGGCCTTATCTGATCATGGTGCAATGTAGGAATGTATGAGAGCAGAAAACTATTATTACTACGAACCGGCAGCAGGCCACGGTCTGCCGCATGATCCACTGAAGTCCATTATTAGCCCGCGCCCTATTGGCTGGATCTCCTCGGTAAGCGGGTCTGGGCAACGTAACCTTGCGCCTTATAGTTTCTTTAATTGCTTTAGTGACCGCCCACCAATTATTGGTTTTTCCAGTAGTGGTTGGAAAGATAGCGTAGCAAATATCACCGAAACCGGGGAATTTGTCTGGAATCTGGCGACCCGTCCGCTGGCCGAGGCCATGAATAATAGTTCGGCTTCTCTGCCACGGGATCAAGATGAGTTTCAGTTTGCCAGATTGACCGCCAGACGTGGACGCCGAGTCAATGTCGATTGCGTGGCAGAAAGTCCGGTTAATTTTGAATGTAAATTGACGCAATGCATTCAGTTAAAAAATGCTGAAGGAGCAGTAATTGATAACTGGCTGGTACTAGGTGAAGTTATTGCCGTGCACATTCATGGTGAACTGCTCGATGCCGAGGGGATTTACCAAACAGCCGCCGCCCAACCTATTTTACGTGGCGGTGGCCCCAGTGCTTATTACCAGATTACCGATGATTTGCGGTTTGATCTGTTACGACCAGAGGGGATAAAACCGCGGCAATTATAAGTCAAATATTTTGAATGAATAACTCAATTCTATCCGGTTTTAAAATTTCAACAAGGGCGTAACATAGCTTTTATCGAAAGGAAACGCCCTTTCAATCTTAAAATCGAATAGGAATACATCATGAAAAACATCAAAAATTTCGTTGCAGTTATCGCCCTGTCTACTTTATCTTTCGGTAGTTTTGCTGCTGAATACGTCAGCAGCCAGGATGCGGCTAAATTAGAGCAAGTTGGTGTGATCTCCGTCAGTGGCGTCACTGACCTGAGCAGCTTGAAAGCGCAACTGGCAGAAAAAGCAGATGCTGCCGGTGCTAAAGCCTTCACTATCACTTCAGCGACAGGCAATAACTTGATGCACGGTACTGCGGTTATTTATAATTAATTTACCCTTAAAGGCATTCTGCCCTTAAATACATTTGACCATTAAATACATTGCAGCAATATGGATAGAGTTTATCAGCCCTGTCATTGCTGTAAGAGAAAAAGCCCATCAGCAAACCTGATGGGCTTTTTTATATAAAAAAACAACATACTACACTGACTTGAGCCGTGCATTTATTGCGTTAGCAAATGTGCGACACATCGCCTCATCTCCTTGCAAATTGTCTGCCAGCTGTTCATCTCCATCAACCACTCGCAGAGTAACGTTTAAATCAAAATCTGCTGTCGGTTGTGGGCGTATCGCCGCCAGTTCAATTGTTTTCTGTGCTTCACGCCAGGCTTCTTCAACGGTTTGATTACACACCTTGGCCAGATAATCTGGATTGAAACCTTCTCCAGTCAAGCTGCGCAATGTCTCATCGTGACTGACACTATTACCAGGCCGCCAATAATGCTCAGCGAGATCTGGGCCAATAGCCGGGTTGTCCGTCAGATAACCATCGCGTTTGAGGAAGAATGCCCTGGTCTGCTCTACCGCCATCAATGCCAATAGATAACCTTGATAGGAGCAAGCGGATTCCATTGATAACAAATGCGGGATAGCCAATGTCGGACGTGGACTGCCGCTGACACCCAGAATTTTTAGCTCAATATCCCGAGCCAGCTGAGTCATCGCCTCTGGCGTGCATTGTGCATCATCCCACTGATACAGCTGCCATTCAAAATAGGGCACTAATAAAATGTGGCGATCATTAAAAGCCCGCATCGGTTGCCGTGCCTGAATACTTTCCTGAATTAATGCATCAGGAACGGATTCACCCGCACTATTTTTAGCGTAACGTTTTAACCAATCAGCATCATCAAGCAGGCTATCACAGAACATAGATTGCGTTTCGGCATAGGCCATTGAAGTCGGAGGGAATTCCTGTGAGAAACATGGCGAATTTTGCACAATATTAGAAAAATGAGCCGCATGACCACCTTCGTGGAATAACGTATTTAGGCCCGAAGCACCACTCCCAACCTGATCAGGTTTAGCCAAACTCGTGAAGTTGATCCGCGCCGGTATCCATTTACCCTGATCAACAAAAGGTGGTACTGGCCCATGCATAAACCCATTTTCATATTTTCCTTTGCGCACCAGCAGATCCAAATTCATCTGTGCGCCGCGAAAACCGATATGCAGCCGCTTAAAGCTATTGATCCAGCGGTCGAGTGACTCAGCAAAGGGGAAATAAGGGTCTAACTCACGAGTAACATCGCCCCCACTGGCAAAGCGGATATTCCATGGCTCCAGCGTTTCTGGGCCTTTCTCTTCTGCTAATTGCTGCAAACTACGCAAGTTCGCCTCGCGCGTCTGTTCTTCGAAGCGATCCAAAATGACAAATAACTGTTCCGGTGTCATCTGCTCAGTTTTATTCACTTTGTAATCAAAGTAATTGCGATAACCCAATTTTCGCGCAAAACGATTACGTAAACTTATTAGTTCGGGCAACCCATTGTGCAATAGCCATTGTTCCAGCTCACGTAATGCCAAATGCGAACTGTATCGACACTCCGCATTCTCATTGGTGCCTTGGTTAGTCAATAGCTCCCCCAAGGAAGCCGGAACCCGCTCACCAGCAGTATTTAAATGTGTCAAAGTGAGGGCTTTACGCCGCTGATAAATATCAGATTCGGCAGCAATAATATTATCAAGTAAGACTTGCGTGTCCGGTTCTTCAATCGCATTACAATCAAAAAAGCGATACCACCCCTGCAAGCCGTGCAATAACTCATCACGCTCGGCGGTGGCGGGTTCACTTTCCAATTGGGTAATCAGGTCACGTAACTCCGTTAAACGATGGCTCTGTGCGATAAAACGCTTATAAACAGTCTCGGCTGCGGAGGATTTCTGTGCAATATCTTCCCCACCCAGCCCCATGTAATTCTGCCAATAAAGAACTTCTTTAGCCTGATGAACAGCCAGATAATCCTTATTCAAAGCAATAAAGTAGTTCAATGCTAGCAACATAGCGTTCCTTTTAGACCATTTATCATTAACACCTAATTAAGGCAGTAAAAATACACAATTAAACCAGTCTATCACCTCAAATCAAGACAACAAATTATTATTAATAATAAAACAATAAGCCTTATTTTTCAGTTAGTAAGATATGCTTTCATAAAAAAATAACCAACAAAAACCCAAAAAAGGAAAAAATAACCAAAACATACAAAAACACCATACCATCTACCGAGTAATGGTGATTCCGTATAAGTCATTAATCCGTTGCTGTGCAAGCTCGACTGTGTTCGCCTGCCCCGCGGCAACTAAACAGCATGCCAGCTGTTTTTGGATAGAGTCAGGAATAGGTAAAACACCAGCCAAACAATCCTCAATCCAACGTGCGGTTATAGCTGCATCTCTCGACGAGGGTAATTCAAGTGCACCCGGCTCTGGTTGGCGATCCAGTAAAATTTGTTGCTCGCCATCATTGATATAGTGAATTGGCGGGCAACGTGACGGGTTTGCATAGACTTCCCCCTCAGTTCCTTGCTGCAACAAGGCGGGGGCATTAATCGCCTGGAAAAAACCACCAACTTTTTGCATATATTCTGGATGAGATACGCTGGCCAGGCGCAGGTGCGGTTCGTGAATAAAGGGCGTTGCCAACTTTGCCAAGGTGTGGCTGCTGTTTCTGACACCCATACGCCAGCGTTGCTGTAATTGTTCGTCCAATTGAGCAGACAACGCTGAAACGGGAATAAACACCGGCAGCCCGTTATCCAGGCGCTGTTGAGCCTCAGTTGCGTTGAGTGACCAAGGGATTTCCAACTGTTGGAAAATCTCGGCACTGGTCACCCGACTGCTATCTTCTGTCACGCCGTGAACCACTACGGGTAGCCCAAGACGCGAAAGCAATAATGCCAATAACGGGGTGAGATTGGCTTGTTTACGCGCACCGTTGTAGCTTGGAATGACGACCGGCAACGGGCGACCAGCGGGTACACGCAGTGACATCACCTGTTGTTGCATCGCCCGATAAAAACCCAGGATTTCCTGTTCAGACTCACCTTTGATACGGAATGCAATCAGGATGGCACCCAATTCCAGCGCCGGTACTTGTCCGGCCAACATGGCTTTATACAGTTCACAGGCGGTATCCTGATCCAAATCGCGGGCATGATTTTTACCGCGCCCAATCTCTTTGATAATTTTGCTGTAATCCATGGTGCGGTATTTCCCCTATCAATTTTTCGAAAATATATATTACTGAAACTTTATCATCGATAGGGATGGATATGCCCGAAATAGTTATCAGGTTTAGTGGGGGATAAAAGCTGCGGGTAACAATATCACTGATGGAATTAATAGCGGTCAGTTTGCGGGGAGAAAACAGGCCACTGCTGAAGGTGAAGCACCGCAGTGACCTGTATATCTCTATCTATTACTCAACTCTTCCGGTGGGCTAAACAACACACGGTAGATAGCGCCCCCTAAGGCTCCGCCGACTAAAGGTGCTAACCAAAATACCCATAACTGCTGTAATGCAATTCCACCGGCAAAAATGGCTACCCCGGTGCTACGGGCTGGATTAACTGAAGTGTTATCGACTGGAATGCTGATTAAGTGAATCAGTGTCAGACACAGACCGATCGCCAGCGGAGCGGCTACTGCCGGAGAACGTATATCCGTCGCCCCCATAATCACCATCACGAACCCCATAGTTAGAATCACTTCGGCGACCAATACCGCTTGTAAGCTATAACCCCCCGGTGAGCGGACGCCAAAGCCATTACTGGCGAATCCAGCAGTCACATCGAAACCGGCCTTGCCACTGGCGATTAAATACAAAATCGCCGCCCCGGCTAGCCCACCCAGTACTTGTGCAATGATATAAGGAATCAATTGCGCGCCAGAAAAACGGCCTCCGACCCATAAACCAAGCGACACTGCAGGGTTAAAATGCGCACCAGAAACATGCCCTAATGCATAAGCCATCGTGACAACAGTCAGCCCGAATGCCAACGCCACACCGAGAAATCCGATACCCGCCACCGGGAACATGGCCGCCAATACTGCACTGCCACACCCGCCTAACACCAGCCAGAAAGTGCCAATAAACTCTGCCATTAGCTGTTTCATTCTGATCTACCTCTGCCCGCCAAATATGTCGATAGCAGTTAGCATTGCCGCTAACCAATAACCAGCAATTTTCACCGGAGGTACTGCCAGGCTTAACTTGTTAGAGTCAGCTCACCAGCGGCTGATATAAGCTTAGTCACTGGATTTATGCCTATCAGAAAAGATTTCAGATCAAATGGTTTTTTTCAGAAATCATTAAGTTGAGGAATGAGATTTGCCATAAAATTTAAGTAAAATCGAAATATAAGCTGGCTAATTATCAATCAGAACAATCACTCGCTCCGCTTCATAACCAAACCAGCTTAGCAACCACTATAAGGCTGTTCGTTTTCTTCGTACTTTCTTCCCTGAGGCCTTAGCAGCCGCCTTCACCATAGGAGTAGTAACAACTTTGCCCTCCGGCATCTCGGGCTGCTCAATAGGGAAAACAGGTAGCGCCGCCAACAATCGCGAACCATAACCCTTGGTTAATAAACGCCGGTCATAAATAACAATTTCGCCATGGCATTGGTTACTGCGAATCAAACGCCCAACCTGCTGAATCAAGTTGAACGACGCACTTGGCAAACTTTGCACCTCAAACGGATAGCGATTCAACGACTTAAGCCATTCCCCTTCGGTCAGAATCACTGGGCTGTCGATAGGTGGAAATGAAATTTTGTGGATATGAACCTGAGTCAATAATTCACCTTTCAAATCCAATCCTTCAGCAAAGGATTGCAAACCTACCAATACACTGGCGGTGCCCTTTTTCACCCGCTTGCGGTGCTCTTCTACCAGCCGATAGCGCGGTTGATCGCCCTGAACTAGCAACATCAAGCGCAGATCAGTGACATGACTGAGGAAAGTTTGCATCGCCCGATGGCTGCTAAAGAGGATCAACATGCCCTTATGCCGCCCGCTGGCGTGTTGCGTGCGGAAAAATTGCGCCATTTCCGCCAGATGCTCAGCCTCATGGGCCATCGTGGGTTCAAAGCGCATTTTGGGAATAATCAGCTTCCCTTGCTCAATATGATTAAACGGCGATGACAAGGTTTCAAATCGGTCTCCGGCCTTCTCACTCAACCCGCTAAGTTCCTGCAACCGAGCAAAACTATTAAGCGAACGTAAAGTGGCAGAAGTGACAATGACGTGCGGCACTTTGCGCCACAGCATTTTATCCAACTGATCGCTGACGCGTATTCCCACACAGTGGAAATAGAGATGCGTTTGGTTCTCACGATAATCTCGGGTAATCCACTTGGAAATCGGCGCATTCGACGCTTTTGCCATCGCCGCCAAGCGCCAAAGTTTACTCATGGCTTCCAGATAACCCAGTGTTCGGCTCATTTGCAAAATGGCACGATGTAACCGCACGATATCGTGCTTGCCGGTTTGTTCGCTTAAATCATTGAGAACAAACTCAGCCAGCCCCCGTAACGCATCGGTTAACTTGAATAATTTGGCGCAATCTTCCGTCAAACTGCCAGGTAGCTCACCCATTTCAAAACGATATACCGCCGGACTGCCATCGGCTGGCAGCAGTTGGCTAACTTGCTGCTCGACACTCAACATCAGCTCACGCAGTTGCTCGCAGTGGTCTTTTAAACGTTCGGGATTAGCTAAACCGGGAGGGTTTTTCGGCCGATATTGCACCATGCATTGATCTACCAATCGAACAATCATATCCAATTGCATATTGGCAAAAACGGCGGTGATTTCACCTTCAATCTCGAGTGCATCACGGGCGACATCTGGCAAATGATGGCCCTCATCCAACACCAGCAGCAGCTCTTTGGGATTGGGTAATACGGATTCAGTCTCCAGTGCTGCCATGACTAATGCATGATTGGCAACCACCACATCGGCGCTCTCAATTTCCTTGCGGGCAATAAAGAACGGGCATTCACGAAAATAATGGCAATTACGCCCCAGGCAATTGACTTTATCGGTGCTTAATTTGGCCCACAAACTGTCACTGAGTGATAACTGATGATGGTCACGCAGCCCATCCCAGACATGGCTGTTCAATGACTTGGACAGCGCTAAACAGGTTGCCTGCTCCTCACCATTGGCAGGTGCCAACTCATCGCCGAGAAAGAGTGATAAATCCCCTTGCCCGGAGACATCAGTACACATCGCAGCCAGATTGCGCGGACAGACATATCGCCCACGCCCAAAGGCACCGGTGAACTTAAGGTCGGGAATAATCTTCTTCAACAGCGGCAAATCTTTGCTGTAAATCTGATCCTGCAACGCCACATTTGCGGTACTGACCACCAGCGGCTTGCTTTCTGCCCGGCCGACAGCAATACCAGGGATCAGATAAGACAGGGTTTTGCCGACCCCCGTCGGTGCCTCGATAGCCAAATGTCGGCCAGCATCACCCGCCAGCGTTTTCGCCACTTCAGCGATCATCTGGCGCTGCGGCGTACGGGAAATAAAATCCGGAATCTGCTGCGAAAGAGCCTTATACCATTGACTTATTTGTTCTTTTACTGCCGGGGACAACGCCATGCATATCTTATCTAAACTGAATGTTGCCCTATTGTCCCACACCGCAACGCTCACGTCAGCCCGAAAGCACCATACCCGTCATACTTCAAGCTGCAGGTGTGTTGGCTACACTCAATAACCCGAATCACTTACTTATGTAAGCTCATCGGGATTATCTCGCTTGCCGTCTTCCTGCAACTAGAATTATTTAGGCTACAGATGAAGTGTCAGTTTAGCGCCAATAAAAATGAACAATATTTACGCAATATTGCAGTTATTTATGTTTTGTCATAAATATATCACACAGATGCGGTAAAAATTCTGCGCTGGATGAATTCAGACAGATATTGAATACAGCAAAAAATTCTACTACTCGCGTCTTTTTAAATAAGAGAAACAGGGCAAAAATATGAAACGTAATATTCTGGCAATCCTGGTACCAGCCTTATTAGTTGCCACAACTTCACATGCAGCAGAAATCTATAATAAAGACGGCAATAAACTCGATTTATACGGAAAAGTAAAAGCACTGCACTACTTCTCTGATAATAATAAAAGTGATGGCGACAAATCTTATGTCCGCTTTGGTTTTAAAGGTGCGACTCAAATTACCGACCAACTGACAGGTTATGGTCAGTGGGAATATAACGTTGCAGCTAACTATGCTGAAAGTCAGGAAACAAAAGATAACAAAACACGTTTAGCGTTTGCCGGTTTACGTTATGGGAAATTAGGCTCAATCGATTATGGCCGTAACTACGGCGTATTATATGACCTCGCCGCCTGGACCGATATGTTGCCAGAATTCGGTAATGACAGCTACACCAGAACCGACAATTTCATGACTGGCCGTACAACAGGTGTTGCTACTTATCGTAACACTGACTTCTTCGGTCTGGTGGATGGCCTGAAGTTCTCCCTGCAATATCAGGGTAAAAACGGCAGCGAAACTGACAATACCAATGGTCGCGCAGACGCCACCAAACAGAATGGTGACGGCTTTGGTTTGTCTTCCAGCTATGAAATTGGCGCAGGTGTTAGTGTAGGTGCGGCCTATGCCTCATCTAACCGCACCACCGCACAGAAAGAAGGTCGATTTGGTAAAGGCGATAAAGCAGATGCCTGGACTACCGGTCTGAAATATGACGATAACGGTGTTTACCTGGGTGCAACTTACGCCGAAACACGTAACATGACGCCTATTTCCGGAACCGCCGTTATTAATAATGTCTCAACCAGCGTCAGTGGTTTTGCTAATAAAACACAAAACGTTGAATTAGTTGCGCAATACCTGTTTGATTTCGGATTAAAACCTTCTTTGGCTTATATTCAGTCTAAAGGGAAGGATATCGAAGGGATTGGTGATGCCGATTTAGTTAAATATGTTGATATCGGTGCTTACTATTACTTCAATAAAAACATGTCTACCTATGTTGATTATAAAATCAACCAACTGAACGATGATAATAAGCTGAAACTGAACACTGATAACGTTCTGGCTGTTGGCCTGGTCTATCAGTTCTAATCGTTATTGATTTGCATTACCCTCATTGTTTTATTGTTTGAATGCTTCATCGTGTTTTGTGAATTTATTTTATTAGCAGTCATCACATTTTGCCGGGAGATCCCTCCCGGCTTTTTATTATCCACTATTTGTTAACCGATACAGATAATAACCCAATGTCACGCAAGGCTTCAGTTACCGCACCTCTTCGCTTGTTATTTGTAGCGGAAAAATCAGCTTGCTGTATCCATTGTTGATAGCGATTTTCACCCAACGCTTGGTCTGCCTGGACCATCAGAGGCACGAGTCGTACACCAATATGATCAAGACTATGGTAGGGCCATTTGTTTTGCTCGTCAGAGAAAGGGGCCATAAAATCAAGCGCTTTAATTAGACCACTGCCATTCGGAGTGTGGTAATGCCACAGGTCGACATGAACTTTATCTGCCAATTGGGCTATCAGTATAGCCGCTTGCAAACTGAAATAACTGTAATGGAATGAGCGTGTTCGCGCCAACTCCAGCGGCTGTGAACCATCTGCTGCTAATTGGGTATTCAGTTTGGTTTTCAGCAACTCTGTCATCTCAACCACAACACTCGGTTGTTGCAAATACCAGGCGATACCCGCGACTTGTACCGCATACCAATTGCCGTGATTATTCTGCGCCGCAGCTTCTTTTTTACCTGCTGCACTGTAGCGTAACCACTGTAGATACTCTGTCATCCAGTGCCGAATCTGCTTTTCATCTTGCACCGTCCAGTTTGTATTCTGCTGTAGCATAATCAACGAATCGACAATGCGAGTGGCAAAGTAACGCCCATCCAAAACTCCAGTTCCGCGCCCTGCGGCAATTCCAGGTACTCCCTGAGCGAAATCCAGGTTAGGGTTCATGCGAGTATCCGGGTCAATAAACCAGGTTCGAATCAGGATAATGGCTTTATCCGCATATTTCTGTTCACCGGAAAAATACCAAGCTAACGTCAATGCCTGTACCTTTGCAGTAAAATCAGCCAAACGTACACCATCACTGTCTTCATTTTTACTGGCGGGATTAATCTGCCCGTCTTTACGTATCCAAGGTAAACCATCACTTTTTTGACTATCTGGCCACCAATACGCACTGAGACTCAGATAATCATGCTTAGAGCCACTGGGCGGAACTCTATTTTTATCCATGACACTGGGGTTGGGTTGTTTCAGTATTTTGTCCGCTTGCTGCAATAACTGGCTATAAGCCTGCTGTGTTGCCACGGGGCTCTGCTCTTGCCCTTTCTCGTTATTTTGCGCGATAGCCCGTTGGTTATGCTGTAACACGCTGGAAGATAAAAAAGCATATTCACTCTGTGCCGCCTCGGCTACTGGCATCATAAACAGTGACAACAGTGCCACCAGGCCGGAATAAGCACGTATAAGATTAGTACTGCGTATTCTAATCTGACTCCCCATCGGCCCCATAAATCACTCACCTTGTCTGATAATTGTCATATAAGCTCAGTTGAGCCACCTGATTTTATGCATCATGCCTGAAGCAATTTTTGCTTTCTTGAGAAGAGTAGCTTTTGTCACTGTCTATTAACCCAGCAGTGGTTAACCATAAGAATAACCCTCTGTTTTAACGAAAATTTTAGACGAAAAATTAAAACGTAAAAAAATAATAAAAACCTTTGGCAACCATCACTATTCTCATGTTTACTGATACATCTCTGTTTTACTGTTCCTTTCCTATTGAATAACTATGCTGAAGCAAAATAACCGTAATCTGTGGTTGCTAGTCGGTTCACTGTTCACCTTATACTTCGTCTGGGGTTCTACCTATCTGGTCATTCGAATCGGGGTCGAAAGCTGGCCACCGTTGATGATGGCGGGATTACGCTACCTGATTGCCGGAGTCTTACTGTTCAGCTTCCTGGCTATTCGCGGTCATGCTCTGCCGACTTTGCGCCAATGGATGGGCGCCAGCGCAATTGGTATTTTATTATTGGCTATCGGTAATGGGTTGGTCACCATTGCAGAACACCAACATGTCCCCTCCGGTATTGCTGCCGTTATGGTCGCGACCGTTCCATTATTCACTTTGTGTTTCAGTATGTTATGGGGAATGCGTAATACTAAGCTGGAATGGTCGGGCATAGCTCTCGGGTTAGTGGGCATTATATTACTCAACACCGGCAGTAACTTATTAGGTAACCCGCTAGGTGCGATGTTGATATTACTGGCGTCTGCCAGTTGGGCATTCGGATCGGTTTGGAGCTCACGGCTGGCGTTGCCAAGTGGAGCGATGTCTGGTGCAGCACAAATGCTGGTTGCTGGCGTTGTTCTGTTACTTGCCAGTGCATTAAGCGGCGAAGAACTCAATCAAATGCCCTCAATGGGAGGAATCCTCTCACTCCTCTATTTGATTGTTTTTGGTTCCATGCTGGCTATCAGTGCTTACATGTTCTTGCTGAAAAATGTCCGTCCCGCTGTTGCAACCAGCTATGCCTATGTAAATCCGGTAGTTGCAGTATTGTTGGGCATTGGTTTTGCCGGTGAAAGTCTATCCACCACGGAATGGTGCGCGTTAGCTGTCATTGTTTCTGCAGTGGTTTTGGTGACGCTGGGGAAATTTTTGTTCAAACCACGCTAATTGTCCGAGAATGCAACATGGTTGTTTCATTTAGCCAACGGGCTATAATTCACGCTGTTTAGATAAAAAGTGAAAATAATTATGCTGAGAAAAGCACTCATTATCCTGATTGCGGTAATGGCTCTGAGTTCATTAGGTGGCGTTTTTCTGGCTGGACTGAACATTTATACCCGTTCAACCACCCCACTTGAAACTGAAACCACGCAGTCCAGTCCCTTGTCTGATATTGGCCCTGCGGGCTTATCCAATAACGGTCAGGAATCACCGTAAGTTCCCATCCATTCGCGGCATCGCTGCTGCAAAAAAGTCTGCAAGCCCCTAACCCGTTCTGACACCTGTGAGCGGTGGGGGCATAATAAATTTAAGGGTAAAACCTCTCCCTGCCAGTCCGGTAGTACCTGTACCAAGCGCCCTGCACGAATATCCGCTATCACATCAATAGCCGCTTTATTGACGATCCCCAGCCCCGTCAGTGCCCAACGCCGGGCAATTTCACCATCATCACTGATGTATTCACCAGACATAGTGACTTCCTGAATATCGTCTTGTCGCATTAATCGCCATTGATTATAAAGGCGGCCATTACGCTGATATAACACCGATTGATGATTCACCAATTGTGCTGGCGTTTGCGGCACACCATTCCGGGCAAGATAGGCTGGGCTGGCGCAGAGCATCCGCCGATGGCGAGACAAAACAGGTAGTGCCACCAAACTGGAGTCAGTCGGCACGCCAAAACGTAAAGCGATATCCACGGGTTCGCGAAAGAGATCTGCGTGACGATCATTAAGTAACAAGTGCAATTGAATATGCGGATGTTGTTGCTTGAAATCATTGAGCCAGTTAACTAATAAATTGCGACCAAAATCAGAAGGCGCTGAAAGTTGCAAAACCCCAGATAATCCGGTCATTTTCCGCTGAATGGCCTGCTCCCCCTCAATTAATGCCCCTAGTGCAATACGCGCACTATCCAGATAACTAATACCTTCCTCTGTTAGCCGTAAACTGCGGGTTGAGCGTACCAACAAGCGAACGCCTAATTGTGATTCCAGACGCTTTACTGCAATGCTGGCCGCTGCTGGCGTTATATTCAACCGACGAGCCGCTTCAGACAAACTCCCGCAGTCAACCGTGCGAACAAAGACATCCAAATCACTAAATGAGATCATTATTAAAATTCCTTTATAAGTGATTGTCTTTTTAGTCGATTGTTCAATGACTTTCAATGATTGAGTATAGATAAATATTAAAAATCATTCCTCCAGCATGGGACTCATTATGAACATCACTACATTAGCGCAGCATCAATTCAGCTCTTCATTAAACCAGCAAAAAGTAGTTATTCTGGGTGGAAACAGCGGTATCGGGGCAGCAGTGGCTTATGCAGCGGTGGCTCGGGGAGCCAAAGTGGTATTGGTTTCGCGACGTTCAGTTGGGTCAATATCTTCCAGTGATAATAGCGCCATACTGCGTATGTCCGCAGATATGACTAATGAAGATTCATTAAAAAGGGTATTTAGCCAAGTTGGGGCATTTGATCATTTGGTCATCACCGCCGGGCCAGCAGTGAAAGCCAAACCTTTAGCGGAAACCTCTCTCACTGAAGCTCAGGAAAATTTTGATGTGAAGTTGTGGGGTGCTCTACGGGCGATTCAGGCAGCTTTGCCTTATCTCAATGAGCAGGGTTCAATAGCACTGACATCAGGCTTGTTATCACGCAAATTTATCAGTGGCCAGTTTATTAAAACAGCCATCAATGCGGCATTAGAAGCTGTCGGTAAGCAATTAGCCAAAGAACTGGCACCGCGCCGGGTCAATATTGTCAGCCCCGGTGTAACCGCAACTGAAGCCTATAGCGGAATAAACAGTGAACAGCGTCAGGCCATGTTTACCAAAGTTAGTGCATCACTGCCGGTGGGCAGAGTGGGCCAACCGGTTGATATTGCTAGCGCCTATATCTTATTACTGGAAAATAGCTTCATGACCGGTAGCGTGATTGATGTTGAGGGTGGCGGCCTGCTGTAGTTATTCATAATCAGACATAAGACGGCATTTTACTGCCGTCTCAGACTGCTGACAACCCCTAAGAACTCGATCTTGCAAGGCGAAGACAGGTAGAAGAGTAAAGCGTCCGCGCCAGGGACGGCGCGGCTCGAGCCCCCAGGGAAGGGTTTACGGCGTCTTTACGATCTGCCTGTTTTCACCGTTACGGGCACTTTGTCATTAACCTCAGACAGCATTTCACTGCCGTCTTATATCTGAACCTCAACATACTTCATCAAGAATCAGGACTTCAATATTCCTTGTGTTAAAGCGTGATTACGCCTAATGCCGCAGCCTTTTTTTCCATCTGCTTAATCACGCAATAGGCCGACCACGGCAATGTGCTAAATCCTTTGATCAATAATTTATCCTTAGCAGAGCTTGCCTCGAGAGAATTGACAGTGGCTGTTATGGCCTGACGTATCTGGTTTAGCTGCTCTTTGGATGTCGCTAACGAGGTAATCAATGGCAAGCCTGGAGCAATATCGGTTTGCGCGACAATTTTTAATCCTGCAAGCGCTGATGGGTTATCACGTTGTAATAATGCAAAACTCACGCAATCAATCGCGGCAATATCTGCTTGCCGCTGTTGAATCATTTCGATAGAACGATAGTGTCCACCCGAAGCTACTGCACGAGAAAAGAACTTCCCATTGATCGCCAGTGGCGCAATCAAAGCACGCAAAGCATTATATCCTGACTGGGAGTCTGTGCTGTTGAATGCAACGACACGATAGCGAAAGTCAGAAAGTTGCTGCCCTGCTTCATCTGCACGGACCACCACTAAACTGCGGTAATACTCCCCTGAGCAATAAGGTGATTGATAGCTGAATGCGCCAACCAACTGAACTTGCTGTTGTAATAGAGTCACGAGAGGAAAACCACAGGTCTGACTTAAAAGCAGTGTAGGATCACGCCAATGTTGCAGTAAATCTGAGGGCCAACATAATTGCTCGGGAGCTGCAGTGACGCCATGTTTGTGCAATTGCTGCAACAATAATTGCCAAAAAGGTTGCACATCTTGTACTGGCCTAACCCCGTACATCGGCAGTGAAATCAATATTAGCACCTACTTAGGATATCAGTAAAAATCGAAGTATCAGTGATTTTTTGCTACAGGAAGAGACTGCAATTCTCTCCAGCGAGATAAACGCCGATTCCACCGTGTAAAGATCATATCGGTAATAACCGCCAATAAAGCAACCACAATAGCTCCCTGGATAACATAGGCGGTATTAAATCCGCTCAGTCCAATAATAATTGGCGATCCCAAGGTTTTCGTCCCTACTGTGGAAGCAATAGCAGCAGTACCAATATTGATAATGACTGACGTTCGGATCCCCGCGACAATAACTGGTGCAGCCAACGGTAATTCCACTCGCCACAAGATCTGTCTGGCGCTCATTCCTACGCCTTCAGCAACCTCACGGATATCCCGGGAAACAGACTCAACACCTGTAATAGTCCCTTGTAAAATAGGTAATAAACCATAAAGCACCAAAGCAATAATCGCGGGTTTTTCGCTAAATCCCATCACTGGCACAGCAATAGCAAGCACCGCTACAGGGGGAAATGTCTGCCCCATCGCGACAATAGTTTCTACCACCGAACGAAACTCTTTCCCTGCTGGACGCGTCACGGCAACACCGGCGCTCACCCCAATAAAAACAGCGATAATGCTGGAAATTAGCACCAGGAAAACATGGGCAACTACCAGTGACCAAAATGTATCTTGCACATATATCGGCCTGTCGAGATCAGGGAATAACGCTGAAAAAAAGCCCCCCAAGGAGGTCATACCAAAAACCAAACCAGCCAATAAGAGCAATGCCCAACAAAGAGGGTCAGTTAACCCGCACAGTAGCCCTGATTTAAGCTTCTCCATCAGACACTTTTTATCCTCACTAATGTTGACGGCAGTCGGTTTCATACTTCGCCCCTATCTGCATCCGCAATCAAATCAGCAAAATAAAGTACCCCCAATGGTTGCCCCTGTTCATCGGCTACCAGCAATTTATCTGTCTGGCGTGACACGAACAGAGAAAGTGCTTCTCGCAAGCTCGTTGTACCCAGTATGGGCTGCCCTATCATAGTTTCACCGCGCCTGATACGTTGTTCGGCTCGCCCGAGTGACAACAACTTAATGCCTAAATCACTGCGGCCAAAAAAGTCACGAACAAAGTCATTCGCGGGCAGAGTTAACATTTCCAGAGGTGTCCCTTGTTGGATAACTCGCCCACCATCCATCAATACTATGCGGTCAGCCAAAGCCAAAGCTTCATCAATATCATGGGTAACCAGCACAATAGTCCGCCCCGATAATTGATGAATACGGGTAATTTCGAACTGCAATGCCGAACGAGTCACTGGGTCTAATGCCCCAAAGGGTTCATCCATCAGCAATACTTCTGGATCTGCGGCCAAAGCTCGAGCAACACCTACCCTTTGTTGCTGTCCACCTGACAATTGATGAGGATAACGATAAAGAAATTGTTCTGGATCCAGATGTAATAATTCAAGCAATTCAATCACCCGCTGTCGAATACGCTTCTGAGGCCATTTGAGCAATTGTGGTACGGTGCCAATATTGCGTTCCACAGTCCAATGGGGGAATAGCCCTATTGATTGGATGGCATAACCCATGCGACGGCGTATATCTTCGGGCTTATAATTACGTATTTCCTCTCCGGCAAAATGGATTTCCCCTTCATCATGCTCAATAAGTCGGTTAATCATTTTTAGTGTGGTCGACTTACCGGAACCCGAGGTACCTATCAATACCGTAAATTCCCCTTTCGCTATTTGTAACGTTAGGTTATCTACAGCCCGTTTGCCGGCAAAATATTTACTTACCTGATGGAAATGAATCATCGATGCGAAGTATCCATAAAAATAACGATGAATTTAAACAGCGAATCAACTACTACCGCCATCACTACCACGGGGATTACACCCAACAGCACCAAATCCAATGCACTGCTGAGCAAACCTTGAAATACAATCGCGCCTAAGCCACCCGCACCAATTAGTGCGGCGACAACAGCCAGCCCGACCGTCTGCACGGCAATAATCCGAACTCCAGATACAATAAGTGGCATGGCAATGGGTATCTGCACCCGAAAGAACAACTGACTGCGGGTCATTCCCATTCCTCGTGCCGATTCAACAACACTGTCTGGTACAGCGTCTAACCCGGCAACTACATTACGTACTAGCGGCAATAAGGCATAAAGTACCAGTGCGACAATCGCTGGCGCTAACCCGATACCACTCACTCCATGCTCTGCCAGCCAGGGAATAGCTGCAGCCAATCCAGCCAAAGGTGCAATCAGCAGACCAAATAAAGCAATGGATGGAATAGTTTGAATAATATTTAATGCTGAAAAAACAGCAACTTGAAAGCGAGGAGAGCGGAAGCAGAACAGGCCAAGAGGAATACCCAAAAGCATCGCTGGCACTAACGTTGCAAACAGAATTTGAAGGTGTTGCCATAACGCATCATTAAACACATCTTGCCGATTAACGTATTCTTTCAGCAATGACAGTTGATCGAGTTGCCCGGTAGCTAGCAATATTACGACGGGCAGAAGCAGCAAAACATTAGCCATACTGCGCCAGATAGGATTCACAACCGCACGAGACAAGCTATCGATAGCAATCAAAATGCTCATCCCACTCATCAGCCAAAAACCACCGCCAAGAGATGTGCGAACCAGGCTTTCTTCGCCGCCAGCAAGTTGTGTAGCAGTTGCGCCAGCCAGTAACAGCAAACCGAATAACAGCAGTTCGGCTATCAAAACTGTGGCCCAATACAGCACAGTACTTTGTTTAAAGAAAGCGAAGCTAGCCAGCATCAATATCGGTAATAACAACCACCAAACTGGCCCTGTTATCAACGATATTAATGAAATTCCCTGCCCTGATATCAACCGATTGGGTGCATGGCTGACAAAAGAAAGCCCGACTCCTGATAAAATCATCAAAATAACCAGCGATAACAGGACTCGGTTTTTTACAGACATAAAAATCCATCTCCATGACAGATAATCCTAAAAGAAACAATTAATTATCTGTTTATTGGGGAATGCTATACATATTGATAGCTATAGCACCCTCCCTGATACACATGACTATCCTTTTACAAACCCTTTTTCTTTCAGGTAATTGGCAGCGACTTTCTTAGCATCCTGACCTTCAACCGCAATACGAGCATTCAGTTTTTGCAAGGTTGCACTATCAAGAGTGGCAAATACGGGATCAAGCAAAGCAGGGATATTAGGATGCGCTTTCAGTGTGGCTTCACGGATTATTGGGGTTGGCGCATAGATAGGTTGTACACCTTTGGTATCTTCCAGCGTTTGCAGACCTAGTGCCGCTACCGGGCCATCGGTGCCATACGCCATGGCGGCATTCACTCCCGAGGTCTGCTCAGCGGCGGCTTTAATTGTTACCGCTGTGTCACCACCAGCCAATGACAAGAGTTGGTCTTGGTTCAATTTGAAGCCATATGCTTGTTGGAAAGCAGGCAGGGCATCAGGTCTTTCAATAAACTCAGCTGAGGCAGCCAATTTGAATTTGCCACCCGCATTAATCCATTTGCCTAAATCATCCAGGGTTTTCAAATTATTCGCACTAGCCAAATCCTGGCGAACAGCAATGGTCCAGGTATTGTTCGCTGGTGCCGGTGAAAGCCACACCAGTTTATTTTTCTCATAATCCAGTGCTTTTACTTTTTCATAACCTGCTTTCGCATCTTTCCAGGCAGGATCTTTTTCATCAGAGAAGAAAAATGCACCATTACCCGTGTATTCAGGGTAAATATCAATCTCACCCGCTGTGATAGCTCCGCGCACCACTTTGGTGGTACCCAACTGGGATTTATTAGTTGTTTTAATCCCATTAGCATCAAGAACCTGCACAATAATATTGCCCAGCAACGAGCCTTCAGTATCAATTTTTGAGCCAACACGGACAGTATCAGCAGCCTGTGACGCGCCACCTGAAACAGCCAACATTACTGTAGCTAACGCAAAAATCCGGCTACGGGTTAAGGTCTTTGCCATGCTTTACCTCTATGTGCTCAAGGGTTATTGAAAGTTCATTCATTAATATCGGTGAAATGCCAATTCAGCCAGGCATAAAAACCAAAACCATTAACAAATCAGCAACCATATTAGATTTAGTCGAAAATAAACCAAATAACCAATTGATATTAAATATATTATTCAAGTCAGGCTAGGCTAACTAGCCTGCTACATCTATAGATAACAGTATGATAGCTAAGTATTTAAATGCGTGTTACTGACAAGGATGACTGTTAAGATTACATAAATAGCTGTATATAACAACAGTTAAATACAGATAAGTGAAAACAATACCTCCGATTTTGTAGATGGTGTGATGCCTTCATTTTCACTTTGATAAGTCACTTTAGACTGACTCGGTATGCCCATCTCCCCTGTCAATTACAGTGTGCAGCCTTTCCTCAGCCGGAGCTTTATTTTCACTATCGTAAAAAGGATGAATTTCTATCTCCAAAGCTGTAAAAACAAATGCTTCTAACCATTCAGTATAGCCATTCACCACAAATTGCTCGCTGCGATGCTGATATTGAACCCGACTTTCCAGATAAATCCGGCGTAGTCCATACCAGGGCAAAGCCGGTAAATCATGGTGAACCAAATGATAATTGAGGTTTAAAAAGAGTAGACGCCATGGCCATGCGGCCTCATTCAGAGTTGAACGTGCTGCACTGTTTTCAGCCGCGCGATGCTCAAAAAAGGATCTTACTTTGGTCAAACTAAGGGCGGGATAGCTAATTACCAAAATATAAAAAATAGTCGAAATACCATAACCAGCCATCCAGTAAAACAAGAAGCCAAGTAAACCCAAATGAACCAACCACATTGTAATGGCCGAACGATCGCCAGTAATAAAAGCACGGATTGCACTGCGAATGGTGGCGATGATATCTAACGCGGGTCCCAAAATTAATCGGCCAGAAAAGGTATTGCTAATACGGACAATACCTTTGAATAATTGTGGAAAATGTTGCCATTGCTTTGCGGTGTAATAATAGCACTCTGGATCTTTTTCAGGATGAGTCAGATCCTCATCTTTATGGTGTTGAATATGGGAGTCACGATAAAGACCATAGGGGTACCATACTGCCAGTGGCAAAGTACCTAACAGCTGATTTACCACTCGCCAGCGAGTTGGATGACCATGAATCAGCTCATGTTGTAGTGACATATACCACGCGGTAAATAATATTAGCAGTATGCTTCCCAGCACTGTGCCTAATTGCTGCCAATAAATAACACAGGCAAACCAACCAGTATAAATAACCCCTATCAATATCCAGGTAGGCAATTCCAGCCGCCATACCCAAGAGCGAGACAATAGTTTTATTCTAGCCCGTTGTTGCTCGCTAAGATAATGAGCAGCCCCGGCTCCACGGTGATTAGATTTGGTATCAGCAGCAGGCATATTGAGGACTCATACTTGGCATAATTCTCACCAGTATCAGCTTAATGATCCCTGCTGCTAACTAACTTAAAATACTATGTAAATATGAGAATGTGATAATCGCCTTCTGTTTTGATCTGACTAAACTCAAAAAGCTTTGATCAATGAGCAATGACGAACCACATCAATTTTCAGCTACATTAACCCAGCACAGTTCTTCTGCTGAAGTAGCAATAGCATCGAGTACTCTGGAGACCTTCCAGCCTTCCTCAAAATCCGGCCACATACGATCACCGGCAGCAATTCCGTTAATCAAATCACGGATCTCGACCGTTTTTTGGTCGTTAAATCCAATACCATGCCCAGCACTTACACAAAATGCTGCATAGTCGGGGTGCAATGGCCCTGTAAGCAATGTTTTAAACCCTTGCCTGGACTGGGGTTCATCGTGGCGATAGAGCTGCAATTCAGCCATTCGTTCTTGGGAATAACTGATTGTGCCTTTGGTTCCTGTGACCACATAGGTCAAACCCATTTTGCGACCACAAGCAATACGTGAAGTCTCAATAGTCCCCATTGCCCCATTGGCAAAACGAACCAGCGCACTTGCCTGATCTTCATTTTCTACTTCACGTAACAATGAGGGATTTTTGGGATCAGGCCGCTGCTTAATCACCGTCTGCATATCACCACATACATTAGTGATATCACCCACCAGATAATGGGCCATATTGACAATGTGTGCGGCTAAATCACCTAATGCTCCTAGCCCCGCCTGCGCCTTAGTGCAGTGCCAATCCAACGGCGTTTGCGGGTCTGCCAGATAATCTTCATTATGAGTGCCATAAAAATGCACGATATCGCCAATCTCGCCATTGGCAATGATCTCGCGGGCTAACTGACTAGTTGGGTTCTTCATATAGTTGAATCCCACCAACGTTTTCACTCCTTTAGCGCGTGCTGCCTCGGCCATTTCTTTGGCATCTGCGGCATTAAGTGCCAGCGGTTTTTCGGAATAAACATGCTTACCATGGCTTATAGCCGTAAGAGCCATTTCTTTGTGTAAGAAATTTGGTGCACAAATATCTACGACATCAATAGCGGGGTCAGAGACCAATTCTCTCCAATTTGCAGTCGATCGGGAAAAACCAAATTCTTCAGCTCGTTGTTGAGCCAACTCAGGTGTGACCTCTGCCAGCATTTCTAATACAGGCAAACCCTTTAAAGGAAAAACCGTCGCAACCTGCGCATAAGCAATAGCATGGCAGCGACCAATATAACCGGTACCAATAAGGCCAATTCGAACCTTTTGCATTCTATTCCCCTCGCTTATTTTAGGATTAAGGCCCCACGAGGAGCCTCTACTTGTCAACGGTTATACGAAATTAAAATTTCACATTCAAGATGAAATCGGAATGAAAAACTTTTTTTGCGAAGCAACTCATTTAATCTTCTCAGTCCGATGAAATTTTGCATTAACAAGTAGTAAACCAAGCCGCTTAGCTCACAAAAAGAAATCATGAAAAACCAATAAATGAATTATTTGTTCTTTTTATGAAACAAATGAAACTATAAATTTAAACTTTGCGGGGCAATATGCATTGCTGACAACTCTGGGTTTCAATACGGTGATTTCGTTATATAGTGAACACCACGATGAAGCACTCAACTAAGCGGCTTCTTTATAATTTCGACAGGTAATTTGCTATGAACTCATCTTTTTTGGTTACACCACAATGGCTGGCAGAACATATTGATGATACCAACATCGTTATTCTGGATGCCAGAATGTCACCGCCAGGATTAATTCCCAAAAGAAATATTCAGGCCGAGTTTGAGCAAGGGCATATTCCCGGAGCTGTTTACTTTGATATTGATGCAATTGCAGATAGCAGCACCGATTTGCCTCATATGTTGCCATCTCCACAAGTATTCAGTGAGATGGTCGGCCAATTAGGGGTCAGTGACCAGCATACCTTAGTCATTTATGATGATGGCAACCTATTTTCAGCACCGCGGGTTTGGTGGACATTCCGTATCTTCGGTGCCCCAAAAGTATATATACTGGCCGGTGGTTTTAGTGGATGGCAACAGGCAGGTTTTGCATTAGAAAGCGGTCCAACATTCCCAACACCGCAAACCTTCAACGCAACATTCAATGATGCTGCTGTCAAAAATGTTCATGAGGTTTTAGCCGCACTGGGAAACAATGAAATACAGATTTTAGATGCTCGTCCAGCCGGCAGATTCAAAGCTCTGGAACCAGAACCTCGTCCTGGATTGCGTCTTGGCCGCATCCCCGGCAGTATTAATGTGCCTTGGGGGAGTATGGTTGAGAATGGTAACCTGAAATCACCACAAGAACTGGAAGCTATTTTTGCCGCCCAAGGGGTGGATTTAACCAAACCCATTATTACCAGCTGTGGTTCAGGTGTTACAGCTGCGGTCGTTGCTCTGGGATTAGCTGCTGTCAATGCACCGTCTGTAGCACTGTATGACGGTTCTTGGGCTGAATGGGGTGCTTCTGATTCGCTCCCAATCGATAGCACTAAGCTGTCATAAAATAACTCAAATAGCGACCAGGCTACGGACACCCTCAAGCTCCATATCGGTACCGTGACCTCGCTGGACAATTTTGCCGCGAGACATCACCAGATAGCTATCCGCCAGCTCTGCGGCAAAATCATAAAATTGCTCAACCAACAAAATAGCCATATCCCCTTTGGCTGCCAGTGTCTTGATAACTAAACCGATCTCCTTAATAACCGAGGGCTGAATGCCTTCTGTGGGTTCATCAAGAATGAGCAAACGAGGTTGGCAAGCCAGCGCCCGCCCAATGGCCAGTTGTTGCTGCTGTCCGCCCGATAAATCACCGCCACGGCGATGTTTCATTTCCAGCAAAACGGGGAAGAGTTGATAAATATGTTCTGGCACAACCTGACTTTGTGAACCGGAGAAGCGGGAAAGACCTAACAGGATGTTCTCTTCTACTGTTAATCGGGGGAAAATTTCCCGCCCTTGTGGCACATAGGCAATCCCCTCTTTAACTCGCTGATGGGGTGATTGATGGCTAATATCTTTCCCCTCCCAAGTAATGGTACCGTTCTTGGCTGGTACTAGCCCCATCAGGCATTTCAGTAATGTTGTTTTACCCACACCATTACGGCCCAATAAGCAAGTTACCTCACCTATGGCTGCCTCGAATGACAAGCCGCGCAAGATATGGCTTCCACCATAATATTGATCAAGTTCATTCACTTTCAGCATATTTTGCCCTTAAATACCCAGATAACGAGATATGAAAAGAAAGCGGCGCAACCGCTGTGAATCAAGGCGCGATCCCCCGAAGTTTGGTCAACCCAAATAAGGGGAGGCAACGCAGAGTCAGAGCGGTTCAGCGCCCTAAATACACCTCTATCACCTGCTCATTTACCTGCACCTCGGCTAGAGTTCCCTCAGCTAACACTTGCCCCTGATGTAATACGGTGACATGGTCGGCAATGGTCTCCACAAACCCCATATCATGCTCCACCACCATCAATGAATGCTTCCCAGCCAATTGGTTAAACAGCTCGGCGGTATAAGCCGTTTCTGCATCCGTCATCCCAGCGGCTGGCTCATCCAACAACAGCAAATGTGGGTCTTGTACTAATAACATCCCAATTTCAAGAAACTGTTTCTGCCCATGAGATAACAAACCTGCGGGCCGCTGACGCATATTACTTAGGCGCAGCATAGTTAACGTTTCATCAATTTGATCCCGCTGTTCACTGTTTAACTTAGCGCGCAAACTGGCCCAAACAGTTTTGGTGCTTTTTTGGGCCAGTTCAAGATTTTCGAACACACTCAACGCTTCAAATACTGTCGGTTTTTGGAATTTTCGCCCAATCCCCGCCTGAGCAATTTCAATTGTATTCATAACAGAGAGGTCATGGTGCTGGTCGTACATCATCTTGCCACTCTGTGGGCGAGTTTTACCGGTAATGACATCCATCAGCGTTGTTTTGCCTGCACCGTTTGGGCCGATAATACAACGCAGTTCACCGACGCCTATTTGCAGAGAAAGGTTCCTCAACACCTGAAAACCATCAAAACTGACATTGATATCTTCCAGAGCCAGTACCGGGTCCCGCTGCTGACGGTACTTATCCGCTGCATGCTGTACCACACCGGGTTCCTGAGCAATAATTTCAGGGTAAATCAGTTGTTCTGTGATTTGAAATCGACTCATTTGTCTTTTCCCCGTCTCAGCAAGCCAATAACCCCTTTAGGTAAGAACAACGTCACTAAAATAAAGATCAAACCGAGGAAGAATTGCCAGTATTCAGGCATTGCCATGGTGAACCAGCTTTTTGCACCATTGACAATGCCAGCCCCCAGTACCGGTCCAATCAAAGTGCCGCGCCCACCTAACGCAACCCAAATTGCAGCTTCAATGGAGTTAGTGGGTGACATTTCGCTAGGATTAATAATACCAACCTGCGGCACATATAGCGCGCCCGCCAAGGCACACAACACGGCTGATAATGTCCAGATAAACAGCTTGAAACCTTTAGGATCATAGCCACAGAATGTCAGGCGGTTTTCAGCATCGCGCACCGCGGTCAGTATCCGACCAAATTTGGTTCGCGCCACGGCAAACCCGAGAGCCAAACTGGCAATAAGCAGTGCGAGTGTTGCCAAAAATAAGGCAATACGTGTGGAGGTTGCTGATACCGAAAAACCCAACATAGTTGTAAAACCGGTGAAACCGTTATTGCCACCAAAACCGGTTTCATTGCGGAAAAATAGCAGCATGCCGGCGTAGGTTAATGCCTGAGTCATAATGGAAAAGTAGACACCTTTTATTTTGGAGCGAAAGGCAAAGTAACCAAAAATAAAAGCCAATAAACCGGGCACCACTACAATCAAGCACAATGCCCAAATAAAATATTGGCTACCACTCCAAAACCACGGCAATTCAGACCATGAGAGAAAAGACATGAAAGCGGGCAAACCATCACCAGCAGCTTGCCGCATCAGGTACATTCCCATGGCATATCCCCCTAGGGCAAAGAATAAGCCATGACCGAGAGATAATAATCCGGCATAGCCCCACACCAGATCTAATGCAATGGCAACCACTGCATAACACAGAATTTTACCAACAACAGTTAATGTATATGTCGAGATAGCCAGTGGGTTATCCGCAGGCAGTAATGCCAAAAAAGGAAGAATAATCAGTAAAATAGTGACTATACCTGCTAATGACAGACTAAGGATTGGGGCTTTCTTCGCCAAGGTTATCGCCAAAGGTTGATTCATTAGTCACTCACCCTGCCCTTGAGGGCAAACAGACCTTGTGGTCGTTTTTGAATAAACAAAATGATCAGCACTAAAATCAATATCTTGCCCAGCACTGCACCGATCTGCGGTTCCAGAATTTTATTTAGCATGCCCAACCCCAAAGCGGCCACAACACTGCCAGCTAATTGCCCGACCCCGCCAAGCACCACCACCAGGAAAGAGTCGATGATATAACCCTGCCCTAATTCCGGGCCGACGTTCCCAAGCTGCGATAGCGCAACGCCACCCAAGCCAGCAATACCAGACCCTAATCCAAAAGCCAACATATCGACTTTCCCAGTTGCTACCCCGCAACACGCGGCCATTGCACGGTTTTGTGTCACTGCCCGCACCTGCAATCCAAGGCGAGTTTTATTCAGCAATAACCAAGTGAGTAGCAAAACAATCATAACGAAAGCGATAACGGCAATCCGATTCCACGGTAGAACCAGATTAGGTAAAAGTTGCACTCCACCCGATAGCCAGGCAGGGTTAGCCACTTCCAAATTTTGCGCGCCAAAAATCATCCTTACCCCTTGAATAAGCATCAAGCTGATCCCCCAGGTTGCTAGCAGGGTTTCTAGTGGGCGGCCGTACAGATGTCGAATCACGGTTCGCTCTAAAGCCATACCAATTCCGGCGGTAATAAAGAAAGCAACCGGTAAAGCAACCAATGGATAGAGTGCCAACCAATGTGGAGCAAGTTGTTGAAACAGGGATTGCACTAAATAGGCGGAGTAGGCTCCCAGCATCAACATCTCGCCATGAGCCATATTGATAACGCCCAATAACCCATAAGTGATGGCTAATCCCAGCGCGGCTAGCAGTAAGATAGATCCCAGCGACAACCCGCTAAATACCTGCCCGATCACCTCTCCCACCATCAATCGGTTTTGCACCTGTTTTAAACTACTGGCCGCCGCAGCACGTACCTGTGCATCAGGCTCAACCTTGGCATCAGTTAAGTTTTGCAGCCGTGATTGAGTCTGCGGTGAGCCAGATTGCCCTAACAGTTGTACGGCATTTAACCGTATTTGCGGGTTGCTGTCGGTCAGTTGTAAATTTGCCAGCGCAATGTTCAGCGCTTCTTTGACTTTGCTGTCAGTTTCTAATTTCAAACGCTGATTAAGTAGCGGCAGTTGATCACTTTGCGCCTGCTGCTGTAATTCCTGTGCCGCATTTAAACGCACAGATACATCGTCACTGACCAGCCGTTGAGCCGCCAAAGCATTGGCAATCAAAATACGTAACCGGTTGTTGAGCCAGATTTTCTTCGGTACGTCAGTGGGTTGTAACAGCCCCTCTAAAGGGATGAAAACCTGATGATTCTGGACAAAAACCTGCCCAGCACTGTCGATCACTAACGTTTCTTGTTTAAGCGCTTGTAATAATGCTAAACGACTCGCATCCGGTTCTGTTGCCCATTGCTGCAACATCGTGGCCTGTTGCGAACGATTAGCCGCAGCAAAATCATGAGCTGGCCCTGCCATCGCAAATGTCGACATGCCTAATAGCAGGCACAGCATCGCCCTAAGCAAATCATTGGCCGTTCTACTCCAAACAGGAATTAACGATTTCATAGGCCCACTCATTACGGATAGGTGGCAAAAAAGAACCGGAGGCAGCAACATCTAACTGACTCCGGAGAGTAGGCGCTACTGGGTAGTTTTCACTGGATGATCCGGTTTTTTGTCATTTCCGGCGATAAATGGGCTCCACGGCTGAGCACGGATAGGGGCATCCGTCTGCCACACCACATTGAACTGCCCATCAGCTTCGATTTCGCCAATCATCACCGGTTTATGTAAATGGTGATTGGTCTTATCCATGGTTAAGGTAAAGCCGGAGGGTGCTGGATAGGTTTGCCCAGCCATTGCGGCGCGCACTTTATCCACATCAGTTGATTTGGCTTTCTCCACCGCCTGCGCCCACATATGCATGCCAACCCAGGTTGCTTCCATCGGGTCATTGGTCACGGCGGTATCAGCATTCGGCAACTTGTGAGCTTTGGCATAAGCTTTCCATTGCTCAACAAACTTTTTATTAGTTGGATTATCTACCGATTGGAAGTAGTTCCACGCCGCGAGATTGCCCACTAATGGTTTAGTATCAATACCGCGAAGTTCTTCTTCTCCCACGGAGAAAGCAATGACTGGCACATCAGTGGCTTTAATGCCCTGATTGGCTAATTCTTTGTAGAAAGGAACATTGGAATCACCATTGATGGTGGAGATAACCGCAGTTTTACCATCAGCTGAGAACTTTTTAATATTACTCACGATCGTTTGGTAATCGCTATAGCCGAACGGGGTATAAACCTCCTCGATATCTTTATCCTGAATACCTTTACTGTGCAGGAACGCCCGTAAAATTTTATTGGTTGTTCGCGGATAAACATAATCAGTACCTAACAGAATAAAGCGCTTCGCCGCACCACCATCTTCACTCAATAAATATTCCACTGCGGGGATAGCTTGCTGATTTGGTGCCGCGCCGGTGTAGAAAACATTCGGTGACATCTCCTCACCTTCATACTGTACTGGGTAAAAAAGTAAACCATTAAGCTCTTCAAATACGGGCAAAACTGATTTACGAGAGACCGAAGTCCAGGCACCGAAAACAACCGCGACTTTATCTTGTGTTAATAATTGCCGTGCTTTTTCGGCAAATAACGGCCAGTTAGATGCCGGGTCAACAATAACCGGCTCAAGTTGTTTACCTAATACTCCACCGTGCGCATTGATATCATCAATACTCATTAACGCCATATCTTTCAGGGGCGTTTCAGAAATAGCCATCGTGCCGGACAACGAGTGTAAAATACCCACTTTAATAGTATCAGCGGCCAGTGTGCCAAAAGCCACACCCAGACTGACAACCGAAGCTGAAAGCGCAAAAACCTTAATTAAGTTACGATGTTGCATAGCGTTAACCTCTGGTCGTTGAGTAAAAACACACAAGATTGAATGACTCTGCGCAATCGCCGTGCCAGTTTTATATCTTGATGATTTAATTTAACATTATAAATATTTCGACCAAATAGCCTGATATACAGCCTAATTATCTGCACCATTATTGCGCAACAAACGAGCACATATAGTGCAACACAGAAAGGGGAGAGATATAAAGAAAAGACTAACTGAGATAGGCTAATTTAAAAATAGAGTGAGGTTATCTCGTTAATTAACGAAAAACAGGAATAGCAAATTGCTACTCCTGCTCTTTTACTGGCAATCAATATCCGATTTTATATCGACATGATTATTTCTATTTTTTAGGTCCACGTATACGTAATGTCAAACCCTTAAGGAAATAGCGCAATACCTGATCACCACATGGGCGGAAGTTTTTGCTGCCTTCTTTACGGAACAAAGCATTTAACTCAGGTTTGGATACTGGAAACTCGACGGCGTTGAACACATCATGCATATCGGTGTCTTTCAATTCAAACGCCACACGCAGTTTTTTTAGCACGATATTATTAGTGATAACTGGCTCTACCGCAGGTGCCGGGAACTTGTCATCTTTACCGCGCCTAAAGAAAATCAGGCCATTGAGGAAATGTGCCATCACCAGATCAGGGCAATCCTGATAACCGGCTTCATCTTCTTTTTTAAGAAAATTAACGACATCCGCATTGTCCACTTCAAAGTCAGCCAGCTTAATGATTTCAGTTATCTTGGTATCGTTTACGTTAAGCATATAGCGAACACTACGGAGCACATCGTTGTTGATCATATTACTGCCCTATTCCTATTATTTAGATTAGACGTGTGCGAATATCGCAAGAAAAACAAAAATCTTCTTTAACGTCTAGCGGGCAGTATTGTATAGATCCACGCTAATTTTCTCAATGTAAATCTGATTGATGATAAAAATACAGCAGAAATAAAACATCATGAAGTATAATTATTAATTAGCTATTTTTAGTAAAAAATAAATTAAGGCAAAACATAAACAAACACTTACCTTAATTATTAGAATATATATTAAACTTTAGATTTAATATTATTGGCTGGCTGATAAAGTGTAATTTCCTCACCAACAATATATTTCTTTCGTAAAGTAGCGGAAACTTTATCCATAATCATGACAATAACCACCATGATTAATGTAATAAACATCACGACATCCCAATTCCATAAGCGCATATTCTCAGCATAAACTAAGCCGATCCCTCCAGCCCCAACAAAACCTAACACTGCGGCCGACCGGGTATTGGATTCAATCTGATAGAGGCTTAGCGCTAAAAAAGTGGGGAAAGACTGAGTGAAAATACCAAAACGCTGTTTTTGCAAAGCATTGGCTCCCATGGCGGTCAAACCACGATTAGGTGATTTATCTACCGCTTCATGTCCTTCTGCATAAAGTTTACCGAGCAACCCCATATCTTGCATAATAATCGCCAACACTCCAGCAAGTGGCCCCATACCCACTGCACGCACAAAAATCAGCCCCCAAATCGCCATATCAATGCCACGAAAGATATCCAAGAAACGTCGCACGACAAATGAAATAAGGCGTAAACTCGGTGTCGACATCACATTTCGCGCAGCCAGGAATGACAGGGGTAAAGCAATCAGAGTGGCAGTGAGTGTTCCGGCAAACACAATGGCTAAAGTAATAAAAATCTGGCCAAAGTAATATCTAAATGGCCAATTGACAAAGTCATGCCAAACAAACATGCGCAAAAAATATCGGCTTATTTGCTGGCTACCATTTACAAATGCCTGCCAGGGAATGCCAAAGGTTTTGAAGAAAAAAAGGTAATATAAAAAAATAGCTATCCCAATGATAGTAACCCATCTGATATAGCGTTTTTGCTGTAAGAAAATCTGCGGATGCTGTCGCTTCAGTGTAAAGAGCTGCTCTGCGGTTAGATTATTATTTAGCATTATGAAACCCCTTCCACAACTCGCTTGCGTAATTTGCCGGATGTGTAATCCAACAGCGAAACCACGATAATAATCAGCAGTAGTGTCATACTCACCTGATCATAGCGATCCAATTTTATTGAGGTCATTAACTCCTGACCGATTCCCCCCGCTCCCACCAAACCCAAAATAGTCGATTGGCGAAAATTAATTTCCAGCCTCATAAAACTATAAGAAAGAAATATGGGTTTTACTTGTGGCCAAAGTGCAAAGCGCATCCGTTGCAATTTACCCGCTCCACAAGCAGCGAGGCCGCGAACAGGTTTATCAGATGCGGTTTCCAATGATTCGTAAAACAACTTGGTTAAGCTGCCAATAGTGTGTAAGGCCAGCGCCAAAAAACCGGGAATCGCCCCAATTCCAAAAGCCATGACAAACATTACTGCCCATGCTAATTCTGGCATTGTGCGTAAAAAGGCGACAAAGGTCCGGATAGATAATCTCAACCATGATGGGATTTGAGTATTATTCGCCGCCAAAAAAGCCAGAATAATGGCAACCATTACCGATAAAATTGTTGACGCCACAGCCAATTGCAGTGTTTCCCAGATTAGCGGTAACTGAATCGGCAGACGATAGCCCCAATAAGCCAGTGAGCCTTCCGTATGACCATCCGCCAATAGTTTATGCCAATGGAGTACGGGGATAGTTTCAACCAGATAATCAAAAAAATGCGGAATAGAAATAAAAACAGTATGTAAATTAAACTCAGCAATACTTCCCGCACCAAGATAGATAATGACCAGCGTCAATGACCAAATCAACGTTTCACGTTTCTGTTTAGCGCGAACCCGCTGATAGTAATGGTTGAAGTCCGTATTCAAAATTAGCCACCACCTAAAAAATAGCTCCGGCAAGCCAGAGCTAAACTATTTTTATCCGCAGAGCCGACTTAGCGGTCGCCTTTGGTTAATTCGCGCTTCATATCAATGATTGTTTGATATTCACTTAGTGATGTCTCACCAATATGTTGTTTGCCGCCCATTGCTTTGATAAAGCAGGCGTGATCTTCTTTATCCAGTTTTTTAACCGCGGCTACGAGTTGTGCTTTAAATTCAGGTGGCAATGCGCCACGGACTAAAATCGGGCCATTAGGAATAAGTGGAGATTCCCAGATAATACGGATCTGTTTCATTAAATCCGGGTGATCCATCCTAATCATGCGGGTGAATGCGCCACTGGTATAACCGGTATTGTAGTCGCCGATCATTGATGCCCATGTTACTGCACCGTCAAATTGACCGTTAATAACACCCAGAATATCCTGCTCATGGCCACCAGAGAATGTCACGCTAGAGAAGAAATTGTTATATTTGTTATCGACTGTCCCGCCTAATTTCTGTTTAAAGACTTGATTAGGGATCAAGAAACCTGAAGTTGAGTCTGGATCAGCGAAACCAAATGCTTTGCCCTTTAAATCTTCAATTTTCTGATAAGGGCTATCGGCTTTGACGACTACAACTGAGTGATAACCGCGCGACTTGTCAGTATCATCAATAGCAATACCCACGATATCGACGGCTTTAGGATCTTTAATATAAACAGAAGCAAAAGAGGAGGGAGACATACTTAATACCAAGTCAATCTTCCCACCAAGTAAACCTTGAATCACCCCTGAGTAGTCAGAAGCGTTATGCAAATTAGTTTTAACGTTTAATTCTTTATCCAAGAATTCTTTGACACACATATTATCGCCAATTTGCTGTGTCGCATTCTGTCCACCCAGAATACCCAAATTAATTTCTTTTGGCGCATCCGCTGCCGTAGCATTAAATACCATCATACTTGCCAATAATGAGGTAAGACAAAGTACTTTTTTCATTAAAATAACCTATTCTGATAAAGGGATAAGTGGGAATTAATGCAAAAGCTCAGTTGATTCATCGCTATATATATCCTGAATAATAGTGTCATTCAGCATAGAGGGATGTCCGTCAAAAATGATCCGTCCATGAGCAATACCAATGACTCTGGTACAATACTCTTTTACTAAATCGACAGAGTGTAAGTTAACGACGACTGCAATATCGTCTTCACTTATTTTCTGCAATGTATTCATAATGCGCGTGGTGTTTTTGGGGTCCAAAGAAGCGACGGGCTCATCAGCCAATAATATTTTGGGGTTTTGCATCATGGCACGACAAATAGCTACTCGCTGCATTTGCCCACCCGAGAGGTTTTCTGCACGTTGCAAGGCATGTGGCAGCATATTAAGCCATTGCAACAATTCGATTGCCCTGGCGCGATCCTGGTCTGCAAAAATTTTAAAAAATGATTTTAGTGTGGAGGTATAACTGAGGCGGCCTAATAAAACATTAGTCATAACATCGAGGCGCGGAACCAAACAGAAATCTTGAAAAATCATACCACATTTGGCTCGCCACTTTCTCATCTGCTTGGTTGTCAGAGCAGCGATATTCTGGGTCTCACCATTGTCATGGTAATTAATAATTTCACCAGCACTGCTGGGAATAGTACCATTTAAAACATGCAATAATGTCGATTTACCGGCACCAGAACGGCCAATTATTGCGACAAACTCACCTGCGTGAAGCTCAAAATTAATATCATCCAGAACTCTATGCTGTGACTTATACGCTTTAACTAAACCTTTAACAGCAAGTACCTTTTTACGCGATTCTGACACCGCAGCTGGATAATCAGCCACAGTGAATTTACGTAACGCCTGGCCCATGTCATGTCTCTCAGATTGCCTGTAGTCATGAGCCATTAACGAATATTTCTATTGCATATTGATGATAGTTTTATGAGAGAAAGGTGACAAAATTTAGCCACCTTCCTATATTTTGATAAGTCTGTATTTCTTGATTAATGCTAATTTCGCCAGTTAATAATTATTTAAAATTACTGTGAAAGCATTTAAATAACCTCTAACTTCTCAACTTTCGGTAGACAAATAACACAACCAGCGAGCCGATAACCGCCACCACAAAGCTGCCAAAGTTAAACCCATCAACCTTGCCCATTCCAAAGAAAGTACTGATATAGCCACCAACCAGCGCACCCACCACGCCGAGGATTATAGTCATAATAAAACCACCACCATCCTCTCCTGGCATAATCCATTTAGCCAAAATACCGGCGATAAGACCAAAAATAATCCAAGATAGTATGCCCATAAGCACCTCCATAAAATTAAAAATCACTGATAGCAGATTTACCTACTTCACTCATTACAAATTTAACATTACAGCCTAAAACTGCTATCGTCATTGTTAAGTTAAGACCCGAATAACAAAATCTGCAAATCAAATTGGCCATATTCAGACGAAATTAAATAACAGATTCACGCGGTGAAAAAATATGATTAACTCCGTGTTGTTGCAGCTTTTTCAGCAAATCATACCCACCATTCGGAGCACTATGGGCGAATTCTCTTTCACTGGCAAAAACAGGGCTAGCCCAATATATATTAACCGGGTCATCTTGCTGAAGAGGCAATATTAGGCTATCAGCATTGTCATAAAGCTTTGATGATAAAATATAGCCTTCATACCCTTGAGGAGCAACTTCTGACTCCAAGGTATGCCCTTCCCCCAGCCAGGTTATTTTGCCCCAGGGTACATGAGCAAAACCGGCCAGTGCGCTAGCCATATGAATAGCATTGTCCTCATTAACATATTGGCTATCAATCGCTATAGCCATTTCGAAACGCCGGTATTTAGTCGCATCGTCATTGAATAATATTTCAACCCATGGCTGAGGGCGAATACTAACCCCCAACGTCAGAAAATAATATATTCCCTCTTTTTCGTGTTGTGAGATAGCCATCGGCGGCCACTTACCTTGATCGATGGCATAATATTTTATCGCAGGGCCGAAATGTTGTTCATAGCACTGAATATATTCGGCCTGTAACGCAGGCCAAGGGTTCCCTTCTTCCTGCTGCCAGGTTCGCCAAAATTGGCGTGTATTTTGAGCACGAGCATATTGTGTATTGGTGGAAGCTGAACCCAGCGGTAATGTTAGTGGATTATCTTTAATACAACTGGCAGAATAACAAACCGAGTGATCAATATATAAACTCCAACCGGGAATAATCGCCAGTAATTGCCCCTGATACCATAATGCTGCGCCATCATCACTTTCTGACCAGATAATTGAAATAAACTGCGCATCAAGTTCAGCCTCACCGGCCACATTACGGCAAAACTCGGCAGCTAATCGCGGAGCTAATCCTTGTTCCAGGGCGACATTATCAGCCGATATTGGCGCTGCAACCAAATTTCTCACCCAACAAGCGCGAACAGGAAAACGCTCTTCAAACGCCTCTTGCGGATAAATATAGAAATACACTACCCGCTGGTCTTGTTGCACCACGGCTACTAATGTCTGGTTTTCATTACTGACTTCGGCCAGTACCTCAGATTCTTTCATATCGCCTCAACTGTATCGGCAAAGGATTTCAGGCTAAACACGCTATATTGCCTGCCGTAAAATAAGTCTATTAGCGAGATACACATAACCTTATGCTAATAACTCTATACTGAAAAATGTGAAAAAGTGACTATAAAAACTCAGTGATAGTGTAAAACGACTTATCTCTTTAAATCATCAGCAAAAGTCTCAAAAAGTCTCAGTAGCAACATGAATATCTAGACACATATTTTTATAATTGATTCAATATCTTCCTTTAGAGGTTGGCTCTAATGATGGAGTATGACCTAAAGATTAATAGCCAATAGTAGATAGTCTACTGCCTGCTTTCACGCTAAAATAGAACCATTATTTTTTCGTAGAATAGAAGGCTGATATGGCATATATACCGAAGAACTACGCGCGGTTGGAAAGTGGGTATAGAGAAAAAGCGTTGAAGATTTTTCCGTGGGTTTGCGGTAAATGTTCACGAGAATTCGTTTATTCCAATCTGCGCGAACTAACTGTTCACCATATCGACCATGATCACAGTAATAACCCCGAAGATGGCAGCAATTGGGAGATGTTATGCCTTTTTTGCCATGACCATGAACACTCCAAATATACCGAAGCAGACCTCTATGGCTCGACAGTGATTGCTGGCGATGATGCACAGAATGATCAGGGAGTTGCCACCCATAATCCATTCGCTAACTTGAAGTCTTTGATGAAAAAATAGGGCTATCTGGCCGTGACACCTGGAACGGCCAATATGACATCATGAGGGTTCTGCGTGTGCTCGCTAGAAACCCAATAGCTGTCGGTATGAGCGACTTTCTTGTTGTTCTGCCAATAATCCTAATCTATCAGCTAAATCTCGGCATTCAGCCTTGAGATTATCAAGCACCGAAGCATCATCAGTCATAATAGCTATTTCAGCAAAATCACCCAATCCCGCCAGGTTATCAACCGTGACATGAAATTTTCCAATAAAATAGATACTACGTCGTTTCTCCAATGTAAACGCCGGCTGATAACCTAATGTTGACAACATACTCTGCACTTTATCGATATCTTCAATATTAGCCGCTTCGCAACGTTCGGCACCCGGCCCTTTAACTATCCACAAACGAATACCTGATGGATTCATTTCTCGTAAAACCATACTTATTTGCTTAGCCGCTAAATCACCGCTATTCGCTTCCAGATAGATATCTTTTTCATGATTATCGACGGTAAATGCAATTGCTTTATGCATAACTAACTGATTATGCAATTGAGCGATATCCGATACCTGAAACTTCAACTCAACCTCATATTTACCAACAAAATGCTCACTCATAAAATGCCTTATTAATCCGTGTCATAATCAAATTAGATCCTATACTTCATAGTCTGAGGGTTAAAAATTATTATTGTGACACTCATCAAATTAGCGTCCGCATTAGCCATGCTAAACCGTGCGCTGCACAAATAACAATAAAAACGCTAATGACGTGGAAAGTTTCACAAAATTAATACAATGATAGGGATATGCTTGTATGAAACAATCTAATGATAAAAAAACTCAAACCTTGTTAACTCAGTTACAGCATATTGTTGGCGCACGCTATTTATTGACTGGCGAACGACAAACTGAACGTTATCGTACCGGTTTTCGATCAGGAGCAGGGTCTGCCCTCGTTGTGGTATTTCCTTCTACATTGTTGCAACAATGGCAGTTATTGCAGGCCTGCGTAGCAGCCGACACTATCGTTATCATGCAAGCAGCGAATACTGGACTGACCGAGGGTTCAACTCCTAGTGGTGATGATTACGACCGCCCTATTGTCATATTGAATACATTACGCCTCAATCAAATTCAGTTACTCAACGATGGTAAGCAGGTTATTGGCTTTCCCGGTAGTACTTTGAATCAACTGGAAAAACGCTTAAAACCTTATGACCGCGAACCCCATTCAGTCATTGGTTCTTCCTGCATCGGTGCTTCTGTTATCGGTGGTATTTGCAATAACTCAGGCGGCTCATTGGTTCAAAGAGGCCCTGCCTACACCGAAATGGCACTATATGCGCAAATCGATGCACAAGGTGAGTTGCAATTAATTAATCATCTAGGAATTAATTTAGGCAATACGCCAGAGGAGATTTTACAACGTTTAGAACGGGGTAAATATCGGGCCAGCGATATTGTTCAAGGGACACAGCAAGCATCTGATCATGAATATGCTACGCGAGTGAGAGATATTGATGCCCCCACCCCATCCCGTTTTAATGCTGACCCAAGACGCCTATTTGAAGCATCTGGATGCGCAGGTAAATTGGCTGTGTTTGCTGTTCGCCTGGATACATTCCCCAGTGAAAAACAGCAGCAAGTTTTTTATATCGGCACCAACCAGACTCAAGTATTAACAGAACTGCGGCGTGCTATTTTACGCGACTTCAAACATTTGCCTATTGCTGGTGAATACATGCATCGTGACATTTTTGATATTGCGGAGGTGTATGGCAAAGATACATTTGTCATGATCAACAGTATGGGCACCAATAATATGCCACGTTTTTTCACCTTAAAAGGCAAAATTGATGCGCGCCTGAGTAAAGTTCCGTTTCTGGTTGATCACTTAACTGATCGGATCATGCAAGGTTTTAGCCAGGTACTCCCCAACCATTTGCCAAAGCGGCTTAAGAGTTATCGTAATAGATATGAGCATCACTTGATGTTGAAAATGTCAGGTCAAGGAATTACTGAAGCCCAGCAATTTTTAAAGGAGTTTTTTGCTACTGCGGAAGGCAATTTTATTACCTGTACTGCCGATGAGGGTAAAAAAGCTTTTTTACATCGTTTTGCTGCGGCTGGGGCCGCCGTTCGCTATCACGCAGTTCATGCCGATAAAGTTGAAGACATTCTCGCGCTGGATATTGCTCTACCACGTAATGAAGAGCAGTGGTTTGAAACTCTACCAGCTGAAATAGACCAATGTCTGGTTGCCAAACTCTATTATGGACACTTTTTGTGCCATGTTTTTCATCAAGATTATATTGTGAAGAAAGGAGTCGATACGCACGCCTTAAAACAAAAAATGTTGGCTCTTCTGAATGATAAAGGAGCGGAATATCCAGCCGAACATAATGTCGGGCACCTCTATATCGCCAAGCCAGCTTTAAAGGCTTTTTATCAACAGATAGATCCAACCAACAGCTTTAACCCTGGGATTGGCAAAACGTCAAAACTTAAATATTGGCAGACAAAATAACGCTACCAGTAATGGGTATGGTTTGAATCAGAAAAATAAGCATTATCCGAATTGCAGCATCATAGCGTATGGATTCTTCCAGACAAACTATAGTCATAGTCTACTACCAACTAAGGTTGGTATGACTAGTAAACGTTATTTTTTCATCTTGATGACTGGGAGAACAAATGAAAATAATACTGTGGATTATTGCGATCATTTTTATTGTAGGCTTACTGACCATTACTGGCGTATTTAAACTAATTTTCTAATTTTTATCAGTAATATGAGCGCTACTTATTAAATATTATAGGCAGAATTTGCCAGTCACTCGCAAACTCTGCCTTTCTATTATCAATTGCTGTATTTATTCGGATACCTGAGCTAATCGGCCTTGAGCATCTTTTTGCTGGCGATAGCTTTTTGCAGCTCCGGGGATGGGGGCGGCCTTGCCCGTTTCCATCCAACTGCGCAGGCGGTTTGCATCTGCAAAATGGGTATATTTACCAAAAGCATCCAAAACAACCAGTGCAACAGGGCGGTTACCAATAACGGTACGCATTGCCAAACAGTGCCCTGCCTGATTGGTAAAACCGGTTTTAGTTAGCTGGATATTCCATTTATCGTTATAAACTAAATGGTTAGTGTTTCGGAACGGCAACGTGTAATTTGGCTCTCGGAATGTTGCCATTTTCTCGGTCGTAGTGCTTAGCTGACCTATGAGTGGATATTGCTTGGTCGCTATCAATAATTTAGTAAGGTCACGCGCTGTCGAAACATTATTAATCGAGAGACCGGTGGGTTCGACATAGCGCGTTTTGATCATTCCTAGTGATTTAGCTTTTGCATTCATCGCCTTAATAAAGGCGTTATAACCGCCGGGATAATGATGAGCCAGACTTGCTGCGGCACGATTCTCCGACGACATTAGCGCCAGCAACAACATATCTTTGCGGCTAATTTCACTGTTCACTTTAACCCGTGAAAATACACCTTTCATTTCTTTGGTTTGATGGATATCGACTGAAATAATCTCATCAAGCGGTAATTTAGCATCTAATACCACCATTGCTGTCATCAATTTGGTGATGGATGCGATCGGCACGACCTCATCTGCATTGTTAGCATAAATCACTTTATTCGTTTGTAAATCAACCACCATAGCGCTCCCCGAGGCCAGCTCAAGAGGGGCTTTACCTTTAACTTCACTGGCTCCACCACTCGCTATCGCGGTAGGAACAACACTGATACTGGTAGATAAAAGCAAGAAACTTAATAGTGCAAAACGGATTTTCACATGCATGTTCATCAGCTTAAATAGGTTATCTGGGGCCATTGTGGTTGATCTGGCGCATTATAAATTACAGTAATGCACCGCGCACCACACATTCTTAAAATGATTGTTACAAAGATTAAAGCTGACTAATCGCTGCTCAGCGGTAAACATTTACGTAAGTAAATACAGCCAACTTCAATATTAGTCTATAATGCCAACAGAAATATTCAGATAAACCTAATTAACAGGTGTTTATATGGGAACGACAATTTTTGGTATTCTTTTCGGTGTATTTTTAATCGCGGCTGGTTTAGCGGACATTCATGATGAAAATCTGGCATCTCTGACATTTTGGGTGGATGCATTGCTGATTTTTGTTGGTGCAGTATTCCTATTGGGTATTGCGAAGTTTATCGGTCGAAAGAAAAAGTGAATGGGCAAAAGTAGAATGCAATTATTATTTCTTAACTAATAATTTGCATAAAATGGTCATAATGAGAAGGATCTTATTGATGAAAACCTTAGTTAATACATCTATATTGTTTATATGTTCGACTGTAGGAGTGAGTGCTGTATCCGCCAATGAAATTACCCTATGGCGCGAGCCAGCCCCTATTGTAAAAGAGGGAAGATATTACAGCCTGATTGTTGACCGCGGTGAACTACAGAAGGCTGTTAAAGATAGCAATAATGAGTATCTCTTTGCAGAAAAGGGTAATTCTACCAAGCCATTAGTGTTAATTGGTACCCCTATTGAAGTTTCAGAATTTCTGATTAAAAACCAAACTCGTGGCATTGAAAATCATATTAAAGAACTGCCTGATATTTATATAGGTATTACCGATTATGTGCCACGGCAGCGATTTACTGGCTTATTTCCACTACATGATTTATTGAGTAAATCGGTTGAGCAAATATCAATATTTCTACCTGGCTCGGTGGTAACTGATACCGCAGGTATTCCTGTAGATATAAAAGAAATGTATGACGTTATTAAAAAGCTAAAACATCAGGAAAAGGCTGATGGTAAGCTACTTTACGTAAAATTCAGTTATCTCCCGGAAGAAGGGATGAAAAAAGTGGGTAGGAAAACTATCAGCTTCGGCAAAGTCCTTAAACAGATGCAGGACAAAAAACAATAAATTCACAGAGAAAATACGCCGTTGCCAATATCTTTAGCTGGTTTATAGGCAACGGTATTTAGCCATACTTATACTCGAATACGAGTAATAGCTAATGCAATATCTTTTGAGGTTTTTAATGCGCGGATTTCACTGAATAAATCCGTGGCTTCAGTATATTCTTTACGCAGATACCCCAGCCACTGCTTGATGCGGGCAACATGATACAAACCCGTATCGCCCTGCTTCTCTAATTGCACATACTTTTGCAGCAATGTGACCACTTCCGGCCACGGCATACGCGGTTCGTTATACTTCACTACACGGCTCAAATTCGGCACATTCAGTGCGCCACGGCCTAACATCACAGCATCACAACCCGTGACTTTCATGCACTCTTGTGCACTCTGATAATCCCAAATTTCGCCATTGGCAATCACCGGTATGGCCAGGCGTTGGCGAATTTCACCTATTGCCTGCCAGTTAATACGTTCTGCTTGGTAGCCATCTTCTTTGGTGCGGCCATGTACCGCTAATTCCGTTGCACCTGCTTGTTGCACCGCATCAGCAATTTCGAACTGGCGTTCACCCGAATCCCAACCTAAACGAATCTTTACCGTTACGGGCAGATGGGCCGGTACAGCTTCACGCATCGCTTTCGCGCCTTGATAAATCAGCTCAGGATCTTTTAATAATGTGGCCCCACCGCCACTGCCGTTAACCAATTTAGAAGGGCAACCGCAGTTTAGATCCACACCGTAAGATCCCAGTTCAACTGCTCGAGCGGCATTTTCCGCTAACCACTGAGGATATTGGCCTAACAATTGGATGCGCACCTGAGTGCCAGACGAGGTTCGGCTCTGTTGATGAAGTTCAGGGCAGAGGCGGTAGAATGATTTTGTAGGCAATAGCTGATCGACCACCCGTAAGAACTCGGTGATACAAAGGTCGTAATCATTGACTTCACTAAGAAGCTCGCGCACCAGTGAGTCCAATACCCCTTCCATTGGTGCCAGTATTACCCGCATATCATTTATCCTACTTCCTTATTTCAACCACAGTATAACGGTAAAAAAGACCGGCAATGATACGGGGCAAGCCGGGGTTAAGACAAGGAATAACCCTGTAATGGCATGGATACAGATGAAAAAAAACCGCCTCCAAAGAAGCGGTTTTATCAACGAATACAGTTTAACTTATTCGCCTGGTTTACGGCTACGGCCACGTGAAGACGGGCCTGCCGGGCGGCGTTGACCATCAGCCTGGCTACGTGGGCGGCTGGTGCGGCTATCGCCACGACCTGCTGCTGCGCCACCATTTTGTGGGCGGCCGGCACTGCTACCACGACCCATACCAGGGCGTTGTGCTCCGCGACCTTGGCGGCCATTTTGAATCGGATCAGCTTTAATGCTCGGGTCCGGCTCATAGCCATCCAGCGCAATGCGTGGAATTTCACGTTTCAGTAAGCGCTCGATATCACGCAACAGTTTATGTTCATCAACACAAACTAAAGAAATCGCTTCACCAGTACGTTCCGCGCGGCCAGTACGGCCAATGCGGTGCACGTAATCTTCCGGTACGTTTGGCAGTTCATAGTTAACCACATGAGGTAACTGATCAATATCCAAACCACGAGCGGCGATATCAGTCGCGACCAGTACACGGATTTTGCCGTCTTTAAAATCAGCCAATGCACGAGTACGTGCGCCCTGACTCTTGTTACCGTGAATAGCGGCGGCAGTAATGCCGTCTTTATTCAATTGTTCAGCCAAATGGTTAGCACCATGTTTGGTGCGGTTGAACACCAATACTTGCTGCCAGTTACCTTCGCCAATCATCTGAGACAACAGCTCGCGTTTGCGGTTTTTGTCCACAAAATGAACACTTTGTGCAATTTGTTCAGAAGCGGTGTTGCGACGCGCCACTTCAACAGAAGCGGGGTTATGCAACAGCTTGCTAGCCAAACCTTTAATCTCATCAGAGAAGGTGGCGGAGAACAGCAAGTTCTGACGCTTAGCTGGCAGTTTTGCCAAAACACGGCGGATATCGTGGATAAAGCCCATATCCAGCATACGGTCGGCTTCGTCCAGCACTAAAATCTCAATCTTGGACAAATCAACAGCGTTCTGATGTTCCAGATCCAGTAAACGGCCCGGAGTGGCGACCAAAATATCAACACCACCACGCAATTTCATCATCTGTGGGTTAATGCTAACGCCACCAAATACCACCAGCGAACGCAGCTTCAGGTATTTGCTGTAACTCTGGACGTTTTCGTCAATCTGCGCAGCCAGTTCGCGAGTCGGCGTCAAAATCAACGCGCGCACCGGGCGACGGCCTTTAATTGGCTGTTGGTCCTGACTCAGCAGTTGCAACAATGGCAAAGTGAAACCAGCGGTTTTACCGGTACCGGTTTGTGCGCTGGCCATTAAATCACGGCCTTCCAGTACCACAGGGATTGCCTGACGTTGAATTGGCGTCGGCACAAGGTAGCCCTGCTCTTCAACAGCACGCAGGATGTCGGCGTTTAAACCGAGAGAATCAAATGACATATTACGAGAAGCTCCAGATCTTCCCAATCCCGGCGATATCGTCAGGTGCAGTTTCAAGGGAAGATTATCAGACGAGGCATGAATTGAGGCATTACCACGAGGATTGGCACAAACTGCAGTGCACCATTGCGGCTGATTATAACAGATGTTTAGCAGGAAAAGGGATATTTACACGTTTCTTAAGATTTTTATTAACTCAAACATCAAGAAAATTGATTTATTTCTATCGATTAACCCACTTGCGATCACAAAAACAGGGCGAATTCCGGCCATAACTTTACATATTCTCAGTAGCGGCCTAAAGTTAATCATATGATTGATTTATTATTTAGCTATTACTATTATTAGCATAAATTTTATTCATCTCTCCCCCTGCAGGGGAATTGTACTGAGTTTGGAGCCTATGTCCCATTCCACACCTCACAATCTGACACCAGCAATACCTGTCACCTCTCGCGGTGAACAAGCCCGTCAACAACTGATACAAGCGGCGACCGAGTTGTTCGGCGAACAGGGTTTGAAAGGGGCTACCACCCGTGAGATTGCTCAACGGGCTGGCCAGAATATTGCCGCGATTACCTACTACTTCAATTCTAAAGAAGGTTTGTATCTGGCGGTGGCACAACAAATTGCAGATTTTATCCAACAGGCTTTCGCGCCATTGGCATTGGAAATTGACCAATTTCTGCTGCTACCGAGCCAGGAACAAAGCCCGGAACAGCAGTTGCATTATATCCACCGCGGCTTATTAGAATTCAGCCACTTAATGACACAGCCAGAAACGCTAAATATCAGCAAAATCATGGCGCGAGAGCAACTTTCCCCCACAGATGCATACCCGCTAATTCATGCTCAGGCTATTTCTCCCTTACATCAAAAAATGAATTTATTGCTGGCAGCATTCATTGGTGCAGATGCAAGTGCTACAAAAACCATTCTTCATACTCATGCATTGATTGGTGAGGTGCTGGCTTTCCGTATGGGGCGAGAGACTATCCGTCGACAAGCAGGGTGGCTGAAAATCGGCGAGTCGGAAAGTGAGATGATTAATCAAGTACTTATCGAACATATTGACCTATTGCTTTATGGGCTGCGGACTAAAACATTAGGGTGAAATCGCTGACCTGGTTGTCATAAAAATCGGTAACAGATAGGGAGCATTATGAATCGCAAGAAGATTATAGTGGCCGTCGTTATTGTCGCTCTGTTGGCGGCAATAGGTTACGGATGGAGTTATTATCGCCAACAACAAGACGCCACATTGACGTTATACGGCAATGTCGATATTCGTACCGTGAATCTGGGCTTTAGAGTCAGTGGCCGGCTAGCCTCTCTCGCGGTCGATGAAGGCGATAAAATTCAGCCGGGCGAAGTGTTAGGAAAACTGGATGATGGCCCTTATGTCAACGCCCTCAAACAAGCGCAGGCGAATGTACAAAGTGCACAAGCTCAGTTAGCGTTACTCAAAGCGGGCTATCGGGAGGAGGAGATTGCCCAGGTCAGGTCTGAGGTTTCCCAGCGTGAGGCTGCATTCAGTTACGCTGACAGCTTCCTCAAACGCCAACAAGGGTTGTGGGCTAATAAAGCCACTTCAGCTAACGAATTGGAAAATGCCCGTACCGCGCGTAATCAGGCTCAAGCCAATCTGCAAGCATCGAAAGATAAGCTGGCTCAATACTTAAGCGGTAACCGCCCGCAAGAAATTGCGCAAGCCGAAGCAAATCTGGCGCAAAGTGAAGCTGAATTGGCGCAAGCCCAGCTCAACTTGCAAGATACCACCCTACTCTCTCCTTCTGGCGGGACAGTACTGACACGCGCAGTTGAGCCTGGCACCATTCTATCTGCCAGCAACACCGTCTTTACGCTCTCTCTGACTGATCCTGTTTGGGTGCGGGCCTATGTCAGCGAGCGTCATTTGGGTCAAGCGATTCCTGGGACTGAGGTCGAAGTCTTTACCGATGGCCGCCCAGATAAGCCTTATCACGGCAAAATCGGTTTTGTTTCGCCGACCGCCGAATTTACCCCTAAGAGTGTGGAAACGCCGGATTTACGCACCGACCTGGTTTATCGCTTACGTATTATCATCACCGATGCCGATGAGTCGCTGCGCCAGGGTATGCCGGTCACTGTCCGCTTTGTACAACCTTAAGGTGGTATGAGCTATGAATGGCATCCAGCATCTTATTACTTTGGAAGGTGTCGAAAAATCCTTCCCCGGACTGGAGAGTCCTGCCGTTGCCAGCCTGACCACTGAAATTCGCAGCGGGGCAGTCACCGGTTTGGTCGGGCCTGATGGTGCCGGTAAGACCACACTGTTACGAATGTTAGCAGGGTTGCTCAAACCCAGTCATGGCAAGCTGACAGTTGTGGGTCTCGACCCGGTGGAAAATGATCGCCAGTTGCATTCAATCCTCGGTTATATGCCGCAAAAATTTGGTTTGTATGAAGATTTGACGGTGATGGAGAACCTGACACTGTATGCCGATTTACGCGGTGTTACCGGTGAACAACGCCGCCAGACATTTGAGCGCCTGCTGACTTTTACCGATTTGACCCGTTTTACTGAACGGCTGGCGGGCAAGCTTTCTGGCGGTATGAAGCAAAAACTGGGGCTGGCTTGTACCTTGGTCGGCCAACCGAAAGTTTTGTTGCTTGATGAGCCAGGTGTCGGTGTCGACCCCATATCACGCCGCGAGTTATGGCGCATGGTTCATGAGTTGGCGAGTGACGGCATGCTTATCCTGTGGAGTACCTCCTATCTGGATGAAGCCGAGCAATGCCGCGAAGTTTTGCTGCTCAATGAAGGGAAGTTGCTTTATAGCGGTGCGCCGCAGGAACTGACACAGCGTATGCGTGGCCGAACTATTTTGGTCGCCGCCCAAACTGGAACTAACCGCAAATTATTACAGCACGCCTTGACGTTACCACAGGTCAGTGATGGGGTTATTCAGGGAAAATATGTGCGATTGATCCTCAAACCAGAAGTGGATCACAGTCAGGTATTATCCCTGTTAAATCAACCTAATGGCGAAATCATGGAGGCCGAACCGCGCTTTGAAGATGCCTTTATTGACTTGCTGGGCGGCGGCCCGGCCAGTGAGTCTGCTTTGGCAAAAATTATGCCCAAAGTCGAAGGTAGTCATGACGAAACAGTGATTGAAGCCCAAGAGTTAACCAAGAAATTTGGTGATTTCGCCGCCACCGACCATGTGAATTTTCAAGTAAAACGTGGCGAGATATTTGGCTTACTCGGGCCGAATGGCGCGGGTAAATCGACCACATTTAAGATGATGTGTGGTTTGCTGGTTCCCAGTAGTGGCAAGGCATTGGTGCTGGGTATGGACCTGAAAACCAGCTCAGGTAAAGCACGCCAACATTTGGGTTATATGGCGCAGAAATTTTCACTGTATGGCAACCTGACAGTGGAGCAAAACCTGAAGTTTTTCTCCGGTGTTTATGGCCTACAGGGTAAAATCCAGCGCGATAAAATTGCCGATATGACGTCAGCGTTTAATTTCACGCCGATTCTCAAACAAACACCCGATTCACTACCGCTTGGATTCAAACAGCGCCTGGCGCTGGCATGCGCCCTGATGCATGAACCCGATATCCTGTTTCTGGACGAACCAACTTCAGGTGTTGACCCTCTCACTCGCCGTGAGTTTTGGCTGCATATCAATGGGATGGTCGACAAAGGTGTGACGGTCATGGTCACCACTCATTTTATGGATGAAGCGGAGTATTGTGATCGCATCGGCCTGGTTTATCGCGGCAAAATCATCGCCGCAGGTACACCGGATGAGCTAAAACAGCAAGTTGCTACTGATGAAAATCCGAATCCATCGATGGAAGAAGCATTTATCGGATTGGTCCTGCGCTATGACCAGCAAAATGATAAGGAGCCGCAATCATGACCGAGCCACATGATTCCCATGTAAATAAATCGCCGGTAAATGAGAGTGAAACTTATCAAGACACGGGATTCTCCTGGCGTCGCTTACGGGCGCTGTGCAATAAAGAAACCCGGCAAATTCTACGTGACCCAAGCAGCGGGCTGATTGCTTTTGTCATCCCCCTATTGTTGCTGTTTATATTTGGCTACGGTATTAATCTGGATTCGAGCAAGCTGCATATTGGCATTTTGATGGAACAACAGAGCCAACCCGCACAAGATTTGGCTAACGCCTTCGCCAGTTCACCCTATATCTCGCCACAAATTAGTGATAACCGTCAGGCACTGATTCAGGCGATGCAGGCCGGTAAAATTCGTGGGCTTATTGTGATTCCCAATGACTTTGCCGAGCAACTTGCACGGCCTGAGAGTAAAGCCCCAATTCAGGTAATTACTGATGGCAGTGAGCCAAATACAGCCAACTTTGTGCAAGGCTATGCTCAAGGTGTATGGCAAATATGGCAACAGCAGCAGGCGCAAAATCTGGGGCAAAAGAATGATCCGTTAATAGAGATTCAGGTGCGTTATTGGTTTAACCCTGCTGCCATTAGCCGACATTTTATTATTCCAGGTGCCATCACTATTATCATGACAGTGATTGGCGCGATCCTGACGTCGCTGGTGATCGCCCGCGAATGGGAACGCGGCACCATGGAGGCGTTACTGTCGACTCAGGTCACGCGCAGTGAATTGTTGTTGTCGAAACTTATCCCCTATTACGTGCTCGGCATGGTCGCTATGACGCTATGTATGGTGGTCGCGGTGTTTATCCTCGGTGTACCTTATCGTGGCTCATTGTGGATATTGTTTGTCATGACCAGCTTGTTCTTAGCCAGCACACTGGGCATGGGGTTATTGATTTCGACTATCACCCGCAACCAGTTCAATGCTGCTATGGTGGCATTGAACGCCGCATTCCTGCCCGCGGTTATGCTGTCTGGATTTATTTTCCAAATCGACAGTATGCCAGCCGTTGTCCGCGCCGTGACCTATATCATTCCTGCCCGCTATTTTGTCAGTAGCCTGCAAACTCTGTTTTTGGCGGGGAATATCGGTACCGTTTTGGTGATTAACCTATTGTTCCTGATCGCATCAGCCGTGGTCTTTATTGGCCTGACAGCTTGGAAAACTCATCGTCGATTAGATTAAGTCGTCGACTCGATTAGCAGAAGGGAGTTGGCAATGTTTCATCGCCTCTACACATTGATTATTAAAGAGTTGCAGTCGCTACTACGTGAACCGCAAACCCGTGCAATATTAATCATGCCAGTGATATTGCAGGTGATCTTATTCCCATTTGCCGCCACATTAGAAGTGACCAATGCCACTATCGCCATTTACAGCGAGGATAGCGGTAAGGCCTCGGTCGAACTCACCCAGCGCTTTGCTAAAGCCGAAGCCTTTTCTCACGTCTTGCTACTGCACAGCCCACAAGAGATTCAGCCCGTCATTGATAATCAGAAAGCGCTGCTGTTGATTCGCTTTCCTGAGCAGTTCAGTGCGGATTTGGCAAATGGCAAAATGACTCAGCTACAACTCGTACTAGATGGGCGCAATTCCAACAGTGCTCAGATAGCGGCAAATTACATTCAGCAAATCGTGCAGGAGTACCAATTAGAATTGACTAAGGGGCAAGTTAAGCCCAATAACAGCGAGCTGGTGATTCGAAACTGGTATAACCCGAACTTGGATTACAAATGGTTTGTAGTGCCGTCATTGATTGCGATGATTACAACTATCGGCGTACTGATTGTGACGTCGCTATCAGTGGCGCGGGAGCGAGAACAAGGCACGTTGGAGCAACTTTTGGTTTCGCCACTGACAACCTGGCAGATTTTTATCGGCAAAGCGGTTCCGGCGCTGATAGTGGCCACATTCCAGGCCACTATTGTGTTGTTTATCGGGATATTTTTCTACCAGATTCCTTTTGCCGGGTCACTGGCACTGTTCTACGGCACTATGTTGCTCTACGGCCTGTCGCTGGTCGGTTTTGGCTTATTGATTTCATCGCTATGTTCCACTCAGCAGCAAGCATTTATTGGCGTATTTGTCTTTATGATGCCGGCAATCCTGCTTTCTGGTTATGTATCCCCAGTGGAGAACATGCCCATCTGGCTGCAAAACATCACGTGGATCAATCCTATCCGCCACTTTACTGACATCACCAAACAGATTTATCTCAAAGATGCCAGTTTCGATATTATCTGGCACAGCTTGTGGCCGCTATTGGTGATAACGGCCACGACAGGTAGTGTGGCGTATGGAATGTTTAGACGGAAAATTGCGTAACGGATTTAATCGTTAGTACTGTATATCCGCTCACCAAAAGCAAAAAGGACACCAATCTGGTGTCCTTTCAAATTTTGAGCAGTGTACGCCGGGCGAATCTGCCGCGTCGCAGCTCTTAATCAACCCGCTTAGCGGCGGTTGCCGAAAATCCGCAGTAACATCAGGAACAAATTGATGAAATCAAGATACAGAGTCAATGCGCCGACGATAGAATATTTACGGAAATTATCTCTATCATTAGAATCCAACTGTGCACCCATATTTTTCAGTTTCTGAGTATCGTAAGCAGTCAGACCAACAAACACCAACACGCCGATATAAGTGACAGCCCACATCAATGCCGGGCTTTTCAGCCAGATATTAACGATAGAAGCCAACACGATACCGATCAAGCCCATAAACAGCATGCTACCCATACCACTCAAATCACGTTTAGTGGTATAGCCATACACACTCATCGCACCAAACATCCCGGCACAAATAATAAATGTGCTGGCAATAGAAGCGCCGGTGTACATGATAAGAATGCTAGACAGTGTCAGGCCCGTCAGCGCCGAATACAACATAAATAGGCTGGTAGCCATTGAACCGCTTAAGCGGTTAACCATGCCTGAAATAACAAATACCAGACCTAACTGAACAATAATCAGCCCGAAAAAGGTGATCTGGCTGGAGAAGATAAAATTCATTACCGCAGGCGTGTTCGCTGCGTACCAAGCGACTACTGCTGTTAATAACAGACCACAGGTCATCCAGCCGTATACCTGCGCCATATATGCCTGAATGCCAGAGTTGGCACGTTCGACAATTGAACCATTAGAGCGTGGATAGCGATCCATGGTAGTTACCTTATGCATATAAATAATGATACAGGCTATCAACTGACAGCCCACCGACTCTTTAAGGGTACCACAGAAATAGGGCAAACAAGGGAGTAAAAATAGATGTTTAGGGCCGATCTTTACACGGGTTTACGTACAGTTTACCAACGCCTGGCAGCAGCATGATCACTGTCGCGTGATTCGACCCAACGTTCGCCGTCAGTGGTCGCTTCGCGTTTCCAGAATGGTGCCCGTGTTTTCAGATAATCCATAATAAACTCAGCCGACTCAAACGCCATACTGCGATGAGCACTGGTCACACCGACAAAAACAATTTCATCGCCGGGAAACAGCGACCCCACCCGATGAATAACTGATACGCGCTGCAAGGGCCAGCGGCTGCGCGCTTGAGCAATAATTTCTTCCAGCGCTTTTTCTGTCATCCCTGGATAATGCTCGAGCGTCAAAGCACTGACATTAGCCCCCAAATTATGATTTCGGACTTTGCCGGTGAAGGTGACCACCGCGCCATCTTCATCGCACTGTGACAACCAGATGTACTCCTCGCCGACATTAAATGCCTCCGGCCCGACACGAATACGCGTGTTGTCCATCATCAACCTCCGGTCACTGGTGGGAAGAAAGCCACTTCATCTCCCGCGACTAAAGGGTGCTGCATGTTGACCAGCGATTGATTCACCGCCGTGAGCAATTTACCTTCTTCAAGTGCTAACTGCCAGCGCTCACCCCGCTGACATAGGGATTGGCGCAAAGCTTCAACCGTTGGGAATTCCGCTGCCAGTTGCAAGCGATCGGTTCCCACCAGCTCACGCACCTGAGCAAAAAACAGAATCTGAATCATGGGTTCACCTTAAAATCACCGGATTTTCCGCCACTTTTTGCCAACAGACGAATCGGGCCAATTATCATGTCTTTTTGTACGGCTTTACACATGTCGTAAATAGTCAGGGCTGCAACAGATGCCGCGGTGAGGGCTTCCATTTCCACCCCAGTTTTACCGGTCAAGCGGCAGCAGGATTCGATGCGAACTCTATTGTGTTCCGGTTGCGCTTCCAGTTGAACTTCCACTTTGGTAAGCAGCAGCGGGTGACACAGGGGAATTAATTCCCAGGTTTTTTTGGCCGCTTGAATGCCAGCAATTCGTGCTGTGGCAAACACATCACCTTTATGATGACTGCCCTCGATAATCATCGCTAATGTCGTAGCATGCATTTCAACAAAAGCTTCCGCTCGCGCTTCACGTACAGTGTCAGCTTTGGCGGAAACATCCACCATATGGGCTTCGCCAGCGGCATTAATGTGAGTCAGTTGGGTCATAGATAACCTTTGTTCTTGATATTGCAGCCGATCAGCCACCAATAAACGATAAATTCTGTGTGATACCGCTGTTGCCTTGATGCAAGAAATGAGTTTGCTTTTTGGTTTGCAATGCGCTTTGAATCCGCGCCATTAACTCATGTTGCTGGTCATCACTGGCCAACAAATCACGCAGCGTAATGCCCTGCTCGCCAAATAAGCATAAGTGCAGGTTTCCCAGCGCTGAAACACGCAGGCGATTACAACTCGCACAGAAATCTTTCTCATAGGGCATGATAAGCCCGACTTCGCCCAGATAGTCCGGGTGATGAAACACCCGAGCCGGGCCATCGCTGCGCGAGCGCTCTTGCTGCTGCCAGCCTTGCTGGAGCAATTGCTGACGGATGACGCTGCCGGAAACATGGTGTTTGCGGAACAAATTACCGCCCTCACCGGTCTCCATCAGTTCAATAAATCGCAGTTGAATCGGGCGAGATTTTATCCAGTTAAGGAAAGCACCGAGATTCTTGTCATTAACATCCCGCATCAGCACGGCATTGATTTTGACTTTCTCAAAACCCGCATCAAAAGCGGCATCAATGCCTTGCATCACTTGATGAAATTTATCTTGCCCGGTGATGGCATGAAACTGCCGTGGGTCGAGGCTATCAACACTAACATTAATTGCCGTCAACCCCGCCTCACGCCACTGGGCGGCATCACGTGCTAAACGGTAACCATTGGTGGTCACCGCTAGGGTGCGGATCGCGGGATTTTGACGGATCGTGGCGATGATATCGGTAAAATCGCGACGCATAGAGGGCTCGCCCCCTGTCAAACGGATTTTTTCTGTTCCCAATAGGGCAAATGCCCGGCTGACGCGGCTTATTTCGTCAAGGCTGAGAAAACTTTTTACTCCGTCCGGGCGGTAGCCATCGGGCAGGCAGTATGTGCAGCGAAAATTACACACATCGGTAATCGATAGGCGCAAGTAATAGAACTTGCGCGCAAATGCGTCTGTAAGTTGTACCATAACACCTTTCCAAATACGGGAGATGCAGGCATTTCTACCTCGCACCCTGGTGGCTTAAAGCCACGGCCAGAGCATCATATTGTCCATAAACGCAACAACGTAGACACTAAGGCTAGGAGTTTGTGCTCAGTCACTGTGCTCACAGCTAACTGAACCATGGTTAAAAAAGTCATTTTGGGTATAGCCGCTAATCGCTAAAACCCCCACTTTTCCTACAGATTCTAACGCTAAAACCACAAGATAGCCAATTGCTGTTTTTCGCTATATATATTTATATACAACGACTTATATAACAAAACTTATCGTTATTGAGCTTATTTTATTGTGGGGATAATACTTTGTTTAAAATCACGAAAATCTTGGCTTATATCGCGTTTTGGCAGCAAATCCGTTAACTTATGCAGCAATTTCACCATTAGCTATGCTTATTACAATATTTAGGCAGGAAAAATATGCGAAATCGCACATTAGCGGACCTGGATCGGGTGGTTGCTTTAGGCGGAGGTCATGGGCTGGGGCGAGTGATGTCAGCCCTTTCCCCTTTAGGTTCACGCCTGACTGGTATTGTTACTACTACCGATAATGGCGGTTCGACTGGTCGCATACGTCGTTCAGAGGGGGGGATTGCCTGGGGTGACACACGTAACTGCCTGAATCAATTGATAACAGAACCCAGTGTAGCTTCTGCAATGTTCGAATACCGATTTACCGGTAATGGCGAATTGGCAGGCCATAATCTGGGTAATTTAATGCTCAAGGCACTGGACCATCTCAGCATTCGTCCCATTGAAGCCATTAACCTGGTGCGTAGTTTGCTGAAAGTCGATGCCTGGTTGATTCCTATGTCAGAACACCCCGTCGATTTGCTGGCTATCGATCATGAGGGGCACCCGGTTTACGGTGAAGTGAATATTGACCAACTTGCGCATATGCCGAAAGATTTGCTGCTGTCCCCCCATGTCCACGCAACCAAAGAAGCGGTTGAAGCTATTGGCCAGGCGGATGTCATTTTAATCGGGCCGGGTAGTTTCTTAACCAGCCTGATGCCGCTGTTACTACTCGATGATCTCACTCAAGCCCTGCGACGCAGCTCTGCCAGCATGATTTATATTGGCAATCTGGGGCGTGAACTCAGTGTTGCCGCCGCTGAGCTGTCATTACATGAAAAGCTTGAAATAATGGAAAGTAAGATCGGCCAAAAAATTATCGATGCAGCAATTGTAAGCCCACACATTGATATCAGCGGCGTTACAGACAGAATCATTGTCCAACAGCCCTTGGAAGCCAAAGATATTCCCTATCGTCATGACCGAGAGTTACTGCGTCAGGCACTGGAAGCCACCTTGCAACAATTAGGTGGCGCAGGCTCGGTGTAAGTGAGCGAACAAGGTTACTTGCGCGATTTTTCTTCCAAAGCAGCGGTCTCATTCATGTGGATATAAAGCTCTTCCACTTTAGTTCGTGCCCACGGTGTACGTCGCAAAAACTTCAGGCTAGATTTGATACTTGGTGAGCTAGTGAAACAGTTGATCCGAATGCGATATGCCAACTCTTCCCAACCATAATGCTCAACCAATTTGGTCAACAGTTGTTCAAGGGTAATACCGTGTAACGGATCTTTTGATACATGGTCACTCATCATTTGCCCTTTTATTTATCTATTAACCCTAAATTTAGCGGCACACCTTACGAGGAATCGAGCTATGCCGCAAGATATTAAGATATAGCGATGAACTGCTGGCGTAACTGATGCACCTGATCGCGTAATTCTGCCGCCTGTTCAAACTCAAGATTTTGCGCGTGGGTGTACATCTTCGCTTCCAATTCACGGATTTTCTGATCAAGCGCTTTTGGTGCCAGAGATTGGTAGTTGTTGGTATCAGCCACTTTGCCACCCCGGCCTTTCCCTTTGCCACGGGTAGAAGGTTGACCCAATTGCAGAATATCGCCGATCTTCTTGTTTAGCCCCTGTGGGATAATGCCGCGCTCTTCATTGTAAGCTTGCTGTTTGGCTCGACGCCGCTCAGTTTCACCAATGGCTTTTTCCATTGAAGCCGTAATTCTGTCACCATAAAGAATGGCTTTACCATTAAGGTTACGTGCTGCGCGACCAATGGTCTGGATCAAGGAGCGCTCAGAACGCAGGAAACCTTCTTTATCAGCATCAAGGATGGCGACGAGAGAAACCTCCGGCATATCCAGCCCTTCTCGTAATAAGTTGATCCCCACCAGCACATCAAACTCACCCAAGCGCAAATCACGGATAATCTCAACCCGCTCCACGGTATCAATATCCGAATGCAGGTAACGCACCCGCGCGCCATGCTCTACCAGATACTCGGTTAAGTCCTCAGCCATGCGTTTGGTCAGCGTAGTGACCAGCACCCGCTCATTAATTGCAGCACGAATGCGGATCTCTGATAGCAAGTCATCCACCTGTGTGGCTACAGGCCGCACCTCAATCAATGGATCCAGTAAGCCGGTTGGGCGTACCACCTGGTCGATAACATCGCCACCGGATTTTTCCAGCTCATATTTGCCGGGAGTGGCCGAAACATAGATAGTTTGTGGTGCCAGCGCTTCGAACTCTTCAAAACGCATTGGGCGGTTATCCAGCGCCGAGGGGAGCCGGAAGCCATACTCCACCAATGTTTCTTTACGTGAGCGGTCACCTTTATACATGCCACCAATTTGCGGGATGGTGACGTGGGATTCATCTACAATCAGCAGACCATCTGATGGCAGATAATCAAATAGTGTTGGCGGCGGCTCTCCCGGCCCACGGCCCGAAAGATAGCGGGAATAGTTTTCAATACCGGAGCAATAGCCCAGCTCATTCATCATTTCGAGGTCAAACTGGGTTCGCTGGGTAATACGCTGTTCTTCAATCAATTTGTTGTTGGCTAGCAGCACTTTACGCCGCTCTGCCAGCTCAACCTTGATGTCTTCCATCGCCTGTAAAATACGCTCTCTCGGGGTAACGTAGTGCGTTTTAGGGTAAACAGTAAAACGTGGAACTTCATGTTGTAGCTGGCCGGTCAGCGGATCAAATATCGATAGCCGCTCCACTTCCTCATCAAACAACTCTACCCGCAGTGCCCATTCATCAGACTCCGCCGGGAAGATGTCAATAACCTCGCCACGTACCCGGAAAGTGCCGCGCTGAAACACCTGGTCGTTGCGACTGTATTGCAATTCTGACAAGCGCCGCAAAATGGAGCGTTGGTCGATTATCATCCCCTTGGTCAAATGCAGCATCATTTTCAGGTATAAATCAGGATCACCCAGACCATAAATGGCAGAGACCGAGGCCACCACCACCACGTCGCGCCGCTCCAGCAATGCCTTGGTGGCTGATAACCGCATTTGTTCTATATGTTCGTTTACCGAGGCGTCTTTCTCGATAAAGGTGTCTGAACTTGGTACATAAGCTTCAGGTTGATAATAGTCATAATAGGAGACGAAATATTCCACCGCATTCTCGGGAAAGAACTCTTTCATCTCACCATAAAGTTGTGCGGCCAGGGTTTTGTTGGGGGCTAACACCATGGTGGGCCGATTCAGGTCAGCAATAACATTGGCCACTGTAAAGGTTTTGCCCGAGCCGGTTACCCCCAACAGCGTCTGATGAGCCAGACCATTTTCCAGCCCCTCCTCCAGTTTCCGGATGGCCTCAGGCTGATCACCTGCTGGCTTAAACTCAGAATGTAGTTTGAATGATTTACTCATGAATTTGCTACCCGCCGGAGAAATACAAACTGTCAGGAGGCTAATTATGAAAGCCCCATAGATTTTTGCCACTGCTATGATACTGGATATAAAACCAGCTTCAAGCACCAAAATGCTGAAATTTTTCTCACTGCAATATTGCACGCATTATTACAGTGATATGTGGATAGCATTTGCACCCTAAAAGTATTTTTATCCCCAGCCATAAACATCGACACATTATTGATAGTTAATTGATTAAAGATTATCCATGTGTACCGGCTATATTTTCTGAACGCTTGATTTTAATTAACTCATTGAATATTAAAAATTTTATCAAAAAGTCGAGAATCCGGACAACTGGAGCGAAAGCCGCGTCCGCTCTCGTCTGCCATCAGTTTTCTATGGCTAATGCACAAGGTTATCCACAGGAATGGTGGATAACTCATTCAACCCCATAAGGGCCGCGTGTTGGCGAAAAGCGAAGCTTCGCGATGTAATAGTGACAAACTGACTTTTTTAGTGTTTTTTTTACATTTTTATTTCACCGTATATTTCAATTAGTGCTAACAAATCTATTTGCTAATTCTATAATTTTAGTTCTTTCTGTGAGGCTACTCAGCAGTGCAAGAAGTACGGTATTTTTATTGCACCATTATCTTCTTTATAGCACTGCTTGAGTGCAATAAAAGCCCACTCACCACTGGCCCTCCAGCTGTTTTAGCCGTTTTAGTTTCCCCTTGCGCGCCAAAACCATTTACAGCCCGTTAACATACGTATTTTATCTCAACTCATCGCAACTTGGCCCAAGAGTTGCTTACTTGTTTGAGGAACAAAAGACACTCGCAACCACCCGCTAGAAATGTGGTGTTTTATGCAGTGCTGCCGCTACCAAGTATGCAGATTTGCTGGTTAATCCTTCACTAGCCGTTACAGAACACCGGGATACCTGTGAGCAACTGAGATCGACTGAGGAGAAGCACTGATGCTGAGTTTAACCGCTGTAAATCAATACTATGGTCAGAACCATATTCTTTGGGATATCAATCTGGAGATTCCCCGCGGCCAATGCACCTGCCTGATTGGGCGTAATGGCGTAGGGAAAACTACATTAATTAATTGCATCATGGGCCATCTACCCGTTATGAGTGGCACCATGACCTGGCAGCCGAACCATGAACCGCCGCAAAATTTGTTACAACAACCTGTTGAAGGGCGCACTGCGCTGGGTATCGGCTATGTTCCGCAAGGGCAACAGATATTCTCCCAAATGAGTGTTGAGGAGAATATGTTGATAGCCGTACTCGCTGGACATAAATCACGCCATATTCCGGGCTGGGTTTTTGAGTTGTTCCCCTTGTTATACGACAAGCGTCATCAACGGGGTGGAGAACTTACCCGCTACCAGCAACAACAGTTGGCGATTGCCCGCGCGCTGGTCGCCGAACCTGAATTGCTGATTCTTGATGAGCCAGGTAACGGTACGTTACCGCCACTGAGTGAGGACATCGGCAATATCCTGCACCAACTTAGCCGTAGCCTTGGTATGACGGTATTGCTGGTCGAACATCGATTACCCTTTATTCAACATGTTGCAGATAGATTTTGCCTGATGGCAGGTGGGCGAAATGTGGCGCAAGGGACGTTAGATCAGTTGGATGAAAATATGATTATTGAGCATTTGGCCAGTTGAAATGGCTCAATACGGCTATGCGCACACCTTATTTATGCCAGACGAAATAGTGGGCTAATACTTGTTATTAGCCCTTTTAACCACCAAATGGCTAAAAATGCGTATTTACCTTTAATCTGGGCGGCGGTGCACTGCCAATAAACTCAGATCCAGATAGCGACCAAGATCACGTCGCTCTGTCACAGGAGACGTGGCCAAATCCGCAAGATGGGGAACAACCCCGAGTAACGGTGCGTTTATCATCCGTTTCAGTGTTGCCATGTATTCAGTTTGCCGCCGTCCTGCCGGTATCACCTCATTCGCTACCCAGCCGACCAAAGGTAGCCCCGCTTGCTCAATTGCCAGAGCCGTCAACAGTGCATGATTGATGCAGCCAAGTTTTACCCCAACAACCATTATCACTGGCAATTGTTCCTGCTGCACCCAATCGGCAAACGTCACCTGTGACGAAAGGGGCGTAAACCAGCCTCCTGCCCCTTCGACCAATATCCAGTCAGCTGATTGCTCAAGTTGGCGTAAGCCTTGTGATAAGACCGGCAAATGAATCTCCTGCCCTTCACTGACACTGGCAATATGCGGCGAGGTCGCCTCTAGCAGTGTCAGTGGATTCACCTGTGTATAAGACAATGTTTGAGTGCTGTTCGCCCATAATGCCAGGGCGTCACTGTTACGCAAGCCATCGGCTGTCATCTGGCTGCCAGATGCTACCGGTTTATAACCCGCGGTGCGGAAGCCTTGGAGGGCTGCGGCTTGCAACAATGCACAACTGGCAACACTCTTACCGACATCAGTATCTGTGCCAGTGATAAACCAACGTCTAATCACGATAAATAACCCCATAAACTAAATGGTAACTCAGCGGGTAGTAACCAGATTGCATGCTATAAGCCTGCTGCAAGGCCATGAGGCGCTTGCGGCCATTCAACCCAGCCTCGCGCCCTTGATGTAAATGCGTGGCACCAATGCCCTGTAGCGAGCGCATAAGGGCGATGACATTCGGAAACTGTTGCTGATATATCTGCGGTGTCAGGGTATGGCGATATCTCTGACAAGCCGCGCTGATATGCTGAAATGAGAGGAAATCATTCACATGCCGCTTACCATCAACTTGTTGCCACGCCTGCCCCAATTCATCCAGAGAGCCGTCGGCCAGAGTGGAAAACAGGATGATCCCCCCTGGGCGAGTGACTCGATACAGTTCAGCCAGCGCCACAGATAAATCGGTGCACCACTGCACCGCTAAATTGCTAAAACAGATATCAACTGATTGATCTGAGAGCGGAATATTCTCAATATCGCCAAGAAGGTAGTCATCGGCAGCTTTATGTTGGCGGGCGTGATCCAACATGCCCGCAGCCAGATCCAATGCAATAACCTGCTTACCGCGCTCGCGCCAAAGGCGGCTGAAATGCCCAGTACCACAACCCGCATCCAATACTGACATCCCCGGATGTTGCCCCCCAAGGGCCAACAAAACCTCACCGGCTTCCCGTTGCAAATCGGCAGCGATATCGTAACTGCCTGCCGCTCGACTAAAAGCCGCAGCAATTGCTGGTTTATTCACTGTTGGTTGATTTGCCGTGGGTTTACTGACTCTTGCTGGCGGTGAATTTTCAGTGACAAACGCCATGTAGCACCTCCAGCAGACGGTCAATATCTTCACTCTCATGGGCGGCACTCAGGGTAATACGCAATCTTGCGCCACCGGGAGGAACTGTCGGTGGGCGAATAGCCGTCACCCACAAGCCCGCAGCGCGTAGCTGTTCGGCCAATGCCACTGTCTGTTGATTGTCGCCGACCAATAGTGGCTGAATGGCCGTTTCAGATGCCCCTAATTGCAGCGGTAAAGCTGCCGCACCGCAGCGAAATTGTGTAATGCGTTGCTGGAGGCGTTGGCGCAAATCATCACCTTGCTGAATGCGTAGTAGCGCGGCTTGCAGAGCACAGGCCTGCGCCGGTGGCATTGCCGTGCTGTAAATCAGGTGGCGAGCATATTGCAGCAAGTACTCGGCTACCGGCTCCTGACATAACACCGCCGCGCCACTCAAGCCAAACGCCTTACCAAAAGTCACCACCAGCAATTCAGGTTTAACACCTTGCAACTCACAACTTCCCCGCCCCGCAGCCCCTCGCACGCCGATACCATGAGCGTCGTCCACCAATAACCAGCCCCCCGCCGCCGCCGTATGTTGCTGTATAGCCGCCAACGGTGCGCTGTCGCCATCCATGCTAAAAACGCCTTCTGTCACCACCAAAGTTTGGCCTGGACACGGCTTATTAAGCAGTTTTTGCAGTGAATCAGGTTGATTGTGAGCAAAACGCCGAAGTTGCGCCGGAGAGTGCGTAGCGGCTTCCAGCAAAGAGGCATGGCTGAGTTTATCGGCCAAAATTCGGTCATCAGCAGCGGTTAACGCCGTCAATACAGCCTGATTGGCGGCAAAACCGGAGATAAACAACAAGGCACGCGGATAACCCAACCAGTCAGATAATTGTTGCTCCAATTGGGCATGAGGCAAGCTATAGCCCGTAACATGACCGGAACCGCCGCTCCCCACGCCATAGCGCTGCGCCCCTTGCTGCCAGGCCGCAATGACCACAGCATCCTGACTCAATCCCAAATAGTCATTGCTGGAAAAGTTGAGATATTGCTGCGCACCAGTCTGTAACCAGCGCCCATTCGCCCCATCATTGACTTGACGACAACGATAAGCAGCTGCCTCGTGTCGCTGTTGCAGGCCGAGATCTATTTTGTTCTGCCAGCTCATCAGTGGGCCGCGTTATAAAATTGAACCGAGTCTTCGGGCAAGGAATCACTACGCAATAATTGCTCGGTCAAAACCTGTTGCTGTTCGCGATCACCGTGCTGTGTTGCGGTTTGCTGTGGGTTCAGTCCCAATTTGCGAAATAGCTGTAAATCTTTATCTTCTTCTGGATTCGGAGTGGTGAGTAATTTGCAACCATAGAAAATGGAATTAGCCCCAGCCATAAAGCACATGGCCTGCGTTTGTTCATTCATCTGCTCACGGCCAGCAGAGAGCCGCACATAGGAGGTTGGCATCATAATGCGGGCAACCGCGATGGTGCGAATAAACTCGAAAGCATCCACATCGTCGTTATTTTCCAGCGGTGTGCCTTTCACTTTGACCAGCATGTTGATCGGCACGCTTTCCGGTGGTTTCGGCAAATTCGCCAGTTGCACCAGCAACCCGGCACGGTCACGAACGGTTTCGCCCAACCCAACAATGCCGCCGGAACAGACTTTGATCCCCGCATCGCGCACTTCGCTTAAAGTATCAAGCCGCTCCTGATAACTGCGGGTAGTGATGATGCTGCCGTAGAATTCCGGCGAGGTATCCAGATTGTGATTGTAATAATCTAATCCGGCGTCTGCTAAACGGTGTGCTTGCTGCTTGTCCAAAGTCCCTAAGGTCATGCAGGTTTCCATGCCCATCGCCTTGACGCCTTCGACCATTTTTTCCAGATAAGGCATATCGCGCTCATGCGGGTTTTTCCAGGCCGCTCCCATACAAAAACGGGTTGAACCCGCAGCTTTGGCTTTTTTCGCCGATTCCAGCACTTGCTCAACCTGCATTAACCGCTCACTTTCCAGCCCGGTTTTGTAACGCGAGCTTTGTGGACAATATTTACAATCTTCCGGGCAAGCGCCGGTTTTAATCGACAACAAAGTACTGACTTGAACCTGGCGTGGATCAAAATGCTGACGATGAATCTGCTGAGCTTCAAATAATAAATCCAGCAACGGTTTTTCAAACAGGGCCTGGGCTTGCCCGACTGTCCAGCGAAGATAATTTGCCATTACGGCTTCTCCAAAGAAGAGAAAAAAGTGTCGTCAGTGTAAATAAACTCGATATACTGTCAACCATTCTTGCATCATTTTGGTTTACAACAAATTCTCATGACACCTTCTGACCTGGCTTTTGATCAACGCCACATCTGGCATCCCTACACTTCAATGACCGACCCATTGCCCTGTTATCCGGTCGTTGCCGCCGAAGGTGTTGAGCTGCAACTGGCCGATGGCCGACGGCTAATTGATGGTATGTCTTCATGGTGGGCGGCGATTCACGGATACAACCACCCGGCGCTTAATCAGGCGGCACATCAGCAGTTGGATAAGATGTCGCATGTGATGTTTGGCGGTATCACCCATCCGCCAGCGGTGAAACTTTGCCAACAGTTAGTCGCCATGACCCCGCCGGCGCTGGAATGTGTGTTTCTGGCTGATTCTGGCTCAGTGGCGGTCGAGGTTGCGCTGAAAATGGCATTACAATACTGGCAGGCAAAAGGGGAACGGCGGCAGCGGATTTTGACCCTGCGCCACGGCTATCATGGTGATACCTTCGGCGCGATGTCAGTATGTGATCCGCAGAACTCCATGCACAGTTTGTATCAAGGTTATTTAGCTGAAAATCTGTTCGCCACCGCGCCACAAAGCCGCTTTGATAAGACATGGAATCCGGAAGACATCACTGATTTTGCTGCAATGATAGCAAAACACGCCGGTGAGATTGCGGCGGTGATTTTGGAGCCAATAGTGCAAGGCGCGGGCGGGATGCGTATCTATCACCCCGCCTATCTGCGTGAGGTCAGGGCCTTGTGCGATCAATATAATATTTTGTTGATTGCTGATGAAATCGCCACAGGATTTGGCCGCACCGGCAAATTTTTTGCCTGTGAACACGCGCAAATCGTGCCGGATATTCTCTGTTTAGGTAAGGCACTAACAGGCGGCTATTTGACCTTATCCGCCACACTGACCACCCGAAAAGTGGCAGAAACCATCAGTAACGGTGATGCTGGGTGCTTTATGCATGGGCCGACATTTATGGCAAACCCACTGGCTTGCGCGGTGGCCTCGGCCAGCCTGAGTCTATTGGCAGAGAATCGCTGGCAACAGCAAGTGGCTTCCATCGAAATTCAATTGAAACAAGCGCTTTTACCATTGGCAGAGCATAAAACAGTCGCTGATGTGCGGGTATTAGGGGCTATCGGGGTGGTGGAAATGAAGGAACCGGTTAACGTCGCTCGCCTGCAACGCGGTTTTGTCGAACAAGGAGTGTGGATCAGACCTTTTGGCAAGCTTATTTACCTGATGCCACCTTATATTGTTTCGCCAGAAGCATTAACCCGACTGACAGATGCAGTGGCTTCTGCCGTGAACAGTGCCAATTAGAAAAATGACCTTATTGGCGTCATTGTCGCAGTCAGTTTGGATGCGGACAGCACACAGTAACCGGAGCGTACAAAAAGTACGTGAGGATTACGAGCACTGCCCAAATTCAAAATGGCAAGTAAAATAGCCTATTTCGCCAATATGCTGACCCACATTGGGCCTTTCCCAACCGGATAGCGCTTGAGGGTTGTCAACTCACCGCTAGTCTGATCGATACGATATACTGCGATATGATCAGATTTCTGGCCGGAAGAGATCAGGAACTGGCCGCTGTGGTCGATATTAAAACCGCGCGGCTGGGTTTCAGTCTGATGATGACCCACTAACGCAATCTCACGACCATCTTCAGAAACACTAAAAATACCCAACAGACTGGCAGTACGATCACTAATGTACAAATGGCGGCCATTTGGCGTGATGTGGATATCAGCTGCCCAACGGGTGTCAGTAAAGTCGGCAGGCATGGCATCCAATGTTTGAATGATCTTATATTCCTGGCCGTTATCGCTGATTTGATATACATCAACCGAGCTATTCAGCTCATTGACACAATAAGCGACCTGCTGATTAGGGTGAAAAGCCATATGGCGCGGGCCAGCACCGGCGGCAACAGTCACATCAGACTGCGCATGTGGCGTCAATTTGCCCTCGGTACTCAAATTAAATAAGCGCACTTTGTCTTCTTTCAGGCAAGGCACCAGCAAGATTTGATTGGTTGGGTCAATATTTGCTGAGTGTGGCGCGGGTAGATTATCAAGTTGCTGAATAGGCGCTTGTACCACACCATGCTTATCAATAGGGCTGATACTGACACAATTGAAACTGTAAGAAGCAGAGAACAAGAAACGGCCTTGCAGATCCGTACCAATATGAGTTGGACTACCTGGCAACGGTGCCATACCGGCAGCAGTCAGGGTGCCATCATCGGCAATGTTATAGCTGACGATGCCAAAATCAGGACGAACGCCAACATACAAATGACGCTGGTTCGGGTTGATTGTCATCGGCTGCACCTGGCCCGGTACTTCCACCGTTTGCAGTAAGGTTAATTCACCGGTGGAACCTAATTGCCAGACATGGATCTGCTGACTGTCTGGGCTTGCCACGTAAACCACTTGCTTCATCTTTACTCCTTAGTCGAACTTGTTGGGCAACACTATTTTTTATTAACGCATGATTGATACCCTAGCTTACCTGACTGAGCAGGTCTACCGTCGCGCGTTTTAAAACTAATGATGCTGACCCACTCCAGTCAGGTTTAATCAACTGCTTATCCGGTGTACCATCAGAAAATACTGTGCAAACATATTATTTCTCGCCTTGGGATTAGCATCACTATGACATACCGTATTATTGCATTGGATTTGGATGGAACGCTGCTGGACAGCAAGAAACGTATTTTACCTGAATCTTTGTCTGCACTGGCGCAAGCCCGCGCCGAAGGAGTCAAGGTTGTGGTCGTCACGGGTCGCCATCATGTGGCGATTCATCCGTTTTATCAAGCGCTTGAGCTCGACACCCCGGCAATTTGCTGTAATGGCACTTACATATATGATTATCAAGCCAAAAAAGTTTTAGATTCCAACCCATTAGAACCTCAACAGGCAGTTCAGGTATTACAGTTGCTAGAGCAAAGTGATATCCACGGGCTGATGTATGTCGACGATGCGATGCTTTATCAACAGAGTAGCGGGCATGTCGTTCGCTCCCTCAATTGGGCCGAATCATTACCCGTTGCCCAACGCCCGACCCTGCTTCATGTCGATAGCTTGTTAGATGCCGCCCACAGTGCCAATGCTATTTGGAAATTTGCCACTTCCCATGCTGATATCGACCAGCTAAAAACATTTGCGAGCAAAGTAGAAGATGAAATGGGGCTGGCATGTGAATGGTCGTGGCATGATCAAGTGGATATCGCCCAAGCCGGAAATAGCAAAGGAATGCGCCTGCAACAATGGGTTGAATCTCAAGGTTTGAGCATGAAAGATGTGGTCGCTTTTGGTGACAATTTTAACGACCTGAGCATGCTTGAGAGTGCCGGTTTAGGTGTGGCGATGGGCAACAGCGCTGATGCCATCAAACAACGGGCCGATCTGGTGATTGCCGATAACGAACAACCGGGTATTGCTGCGGTTATCCGCCAGCATGTGCTGGCATAATCGAGTTGGTTAAAAAAAGCTCGCCGCGGTGAAGACAGGCAGATCGTAAAGACGCCGTAAACCCTTCCCTGGGGGATCGAGCCGCGCCGTCCTGGTGCGGACGCTTTACTCCTCTGCCTATCCTCACCACTTGAGATCGAGTTGTAGAGGTTTGCATCTCTCAATTCTTACGATTAAACGACACACTTTTTATCTGTGCGTATACCCACTGACCGGGTTTCAGCCCCAGTTCATCCCGCGCCCACGGCGTAATTCTTGCCCATAACCATTGGTCGCCAACAGCCAGTTTGACATCAATCTGCCCATCAACTTCAAGACATTCGGCTATTTTGACCGGCAAAATATTGCGAATACTGCTGTTTTGCGGTGGCTGTAATACCAATGAGACATCGGCCGCATTTATCCGGATGCGCATTGATTCGCCCTCTTGCGCCTCCAGCTTTCCAACCCATAACCGCTGGTCGCCTAATGCCAGTGCTGTCATCGCGTAACGGTCATGATGACCAATGACACTCACTCGCAATATGCTGCTCGGCTCCTCCCGTTGCAGCCACGGACGTAATGCACTACTGGCCCACACCTCTTCCAGGCCACCAACAGCGCGAACTTTACCTGCATCCATCACCACCACTTGATCCGCCAAACGTAAAATCTCGTCCATGCTGTGGCTGACATACAATATCGGTGTATTGACGTCTTGCGCCAGCCGCTCCAGATACGGCAACAGCTCACGCTTACGCGGCAAATCCAGTGAGGCTAAAGGCTCATCCATCAACAGCAACTCAGGGGCAGTCAGCAAAGCACGGCCAATCGCTACTCGCTGTTTTTCGCCACCAGAAAGGGTTAGCGGGAAACGCCCTAATAACGCCTCGATACCCAACAACCCCACAATGGTATCAAACTGCCCGCGCATGGACGGATTCATACCATATTGCAGGTTACCCATTACGCGATAATGAGGGAACAAACGCGCATCCTGAAAGACATAACCTACCCGCCGTTTTTCCGGTGGCAGATAAATATTCTGTTCTGCATCCACCAGCACCCGGCCATTAAGCACAACTTTGCCTTGCTGCGGGCGAGTCAAACCACCAATCACATTGATCAGCGACGTCTTACCGGCTCCCGACAAACCAAAAATAGCGGTAATGCCTTGGGCGGGTAAATTAGTGCTCACTTGCAAATGCAAATCACCCAGTTGTTGGCTGAAATCCAGTTCTAGCATGGTACCCCCATGCGCTTTTTACCCCAACGGGCCAGCCATTCAGACAACAACAGAGAAACCAGCGACAGAATAATAGCAATAATACACAGCCGCGCCGCCGCTGCTTCAGCACCGGGCGTTTCAATTAGGGTGTACATGGCCAATGGAATGGTGCGAGTTTCGCCGGGAATATTGGAAACGAAAGTGATGGTGGCACCAAACTCCCCCAGCGAACGGGCAAAAGAAAGCACCGTACCGGCAATCACACCCGGTAAAGAAAGCGGTAACGTGATGGTGAAAAACACCCTCCACGGGTTTGCCCCGAGGGTACGTGCAGCCAGCTCCAGCCGGGTGTCAACCGCCTCCAGCGCCAGGCGGATAGCCCTGACCATCAATGGGAAAGCCACTACCGCCGAGGCCAATGCCGCACCACGCCAACTGAAACTGAAATTAATGCCAAACCAGCTATAAAGCCACTCGCCAATAAAACCGCGGCGGCCCATGCTTATCAGCAGCAAATAACCAATAACCACTGGCGGCAGCACCAGTGGTAAGTGAATAATGCTATCTAACAAAGACTTACCGGGGAAACGGCAGCGCACTAAAATCCATGCCATCAAAATACCTAATGGCAAACTGCACACCACCGCCACACCGGAAACCTTCAGGCTCAGAATAATGGCCTGCCACTCATACTCACTCAATATCATTAGCGTGTGGTAAATCCATATTTTTCGAAAATAACAGCCGCTGCCGGGCTTTTCAGGTAGTCATAAAAAGCAGTAACGGTAGGATTTTCATGACCCTTAACAATCGCCATTGGGTATTCAACCGGCTTATGGCTCGCTTCCGGGAATACCCCCACAACTTTCACTTTATCGCTGGCTATAGCATCTGAGCCGTAGACGATACCCAGTGGCGCTTCCGCCCGTTCGACCAGTGCCATAGCACTGCGCACGTTATTGGCTCGAGCCATTTCTGGCGCTAAAGTTGCCCAGGCACCTAAATTCTCTAATGACTCTTTGGCATAAATCCCAGCAGGAACATGATCAGGATCGCCAACAGCCAGACGGCCACCCTCTAACAATTTCTTCCAATCTGTTTTTTTATCAATCGCAACTTTGGTAATTTTGCTGTCTTTTGGCGCAATCAATACTAGCTCATTTCCTAACAGGGTATAGCGGGTGTTAGCAACCATTTGTTGCTTATCAATGGCATAATCCATCCATTGCTGATCAGCAGAGATAAACAAGTCCGCCGGAGCACCCTGCTCAATCTGGCGTGCCAGAGTAGAGGATGAAGCGTAAGAAGCGACCACATCAACTTGCTTCTCTTTTTTATATTGTACCGCGATATCTTGCAGCGCATTGGTCAAAGAGGCAGCTGCAAAAACTGTAATATCTGCCGCCATGGCAGAACTGGAAAATGCTGCCAACAACGCTGCACTCGCAACCCATTTATTCACTTTACCGTATTGATTCTTCATCTTGTTCTCCGCATGAGTGATACCGCTATATACGTTGAAATATAACGTAACATCATGGGCAGGTCATGCAATTTATCGGCAAGATGTGAGGTATCTTGAGTTGTCACAATAGAAGTGAAGATAATGAAGCAAAAGATAAAAACGAAAATGCCCAGCGTCAATACGCCAGGCATTTATGAAATAGAGACAACTGCGTTAGAAACAGCAGCTATCTTATTAAGAGCGTTCTTTCGTGTGACCCGTTTTAGAGATGATGTTAAACACCTCACCCAGTCCATAGATCATGCCCAAAATCACTGCCATCACTACGGGTACCATGACCACAGCAAAAAGCAGGCTTTTCAAAAGATCTAACATACTAACCTCTCATGACTACTTTATAGAGCGATAACCCACGTTATCACAATAACCAATAGATATCATTCTGTGTAAATTATATAAGCAATGAATGAATGCAGTTATTCTAACCCACACGAAAAGAATGTAACCTGCCAAACGTGCGATTGAGGCTTTAGCGCTACGCACTTGATGTCTATTGGATATACACCGACTGTTGAGTCACAATACGCGTTTCCCGCTGGAGCTAAAAATCATGCAGGCCGAAATCCTACTCACTTTAAAACTTCAGCAGCGACTGTTTGCCGATCCACGACGTATCTCATTACTGAAACAAATACAAAATACCGGTTCAATCAGTCAGGGCGCGAAACTCGCGGGTATTAGCTATAAAAGTGCCTGGGATGCCATCAATGAAATGAATACCTTAGCTGAGGAAACGTTGGTTGAGCGAGCAACAGGCGGCAAAGGTGGTGGCGGCGCTTTTCTGACTCGCTATGGTGAGCGTTTAATTCAGCTCTATGATTTGCTGGCGCAGATTCAACAAAAAGCATTTGATACTTTAAAAGACGACTCGATGCCACTGGATAGCTTGCTGGCCGCCATTTCTCGTTTCTCTCTGCAAACCAGCGCCCGTAACCAGTTCTTCGGTACGGTGATAGAGCGTGACCATCAGCAGGTTCAGCAACACATCAATATCTTGTTATCAGATGGAGAGACCCGCTTATCTGCGGCGATAACCCAGCAAAGTGCCGACCGGTTGCAACTTGTCGCGGGTAAAGAAGTGTTGGCGCTGATCAAAGCGCCCTGGATAAAACTGATCACTGATCAAGCGCTCACGGGGGCGGCGGATAACTCTCTACCAGGCACCGTCAGCAGTATCGAGCCGGGTAATGAACACAGTGAAGTTATCGTGACGTTGACGGGAGGTGCCTGTCTCTGCTCGACACAAAATAACAGCGAGTTGCACAAACTGAATTTGCGCGTGGGAAGTGATGTTATTGCCCAGTTCAATGCTGATCGGGTCATCATCGCCACACTGTGTTGAATAATTCACGTTAGTTATCAACCGTAGATAAGCATTTACCTGTTGACATTTTGCCCCTTCCCGCCTATTCCTACACCTATTATTATGTTGCAGAATATGGGAAAGATGATGTCTGAATTGCAAATAACGCAAGGTTGTTTTCGTCTGAGCGACACCCGGACACTCATCTTGCCAGAGTTACGTATCTCTTCTGGTGATATGCAGCAGACAAGTGATAGCTGGGCATTTGTGGGTGCCAATGGCAGTGGTAAATCATCGCTGGCCAAGGCTTTAGCGGGAGAACTTATCCTGCTTGGTGGCAGTCGCCAGAGCAATTTCAACCATATTGTGCGTTTGTCTTTCGAGCAACTGCAACAGTTAGTCAGCGAAGAGTGGCAGCGTAATAACACCGATTTACTCAGCGTCGATGAAGAGGATACCGGTCGCACCACGGCCGAAATCATCCAGGAAGAATTCAGCGACCCGCAGCGCTGCCAGCAACTGGCAGAGCAATTTGGCATTAGCGACTTACTCTCACGTCGCTTTAAGTATCTTTCGACCGGTGAAACTCGCAAAACATTGTTATGCCGGGCACTGATGCCACAACCCGACCTGCTGATTCTGGATGAGCCGTTTGATGGTTTGGATGTGGCCGCTCGTGCGCAGTTGGCCAGCATGTTGTCCACACTTTCAGCGCAAGGCGTCACTCTGGTTTTGGTGCTTAACCGCTTTGATGATATTCCCGATTTTGTACAATACGTCGGCGTACTGGCGGATTGCCAATTGACCCATACCGGCCCACGTCAGCAGATCCTTTCCCAAGCGCTGATTGCTCAACTGGCACACAGCGAAAATCTTGAGGGATTATTACTGCCAGAAACGGAAAACCCACAGCAGCAAGTTCATTTATCGCAAGACAATCCACTGATTGTATTGAAAAATGGGGTGGTAAAGTACAATGACCGCCCTATTTTGCATAACCTAAACTGGCAGGTGAATCCAGGCGAGCATTGGCAAATTATCGGCCAGAATGGCGCGGGGAAATCAACCTTACTCAGCCTAATTACAGGTGATCATCCACAAGGCTACAGTAATGATTTAACACTGTTTGGCCGCCGCCGTGGCAGTGGAGAAACCATCTGGGATATTAAACGTCATATCGGTTATGTCAGCAGTAGCTTGCATTTGGACTATCGTGTCAGTACCAATCTGCGCACGGTGATTTTATCGGGCTTTTTCGATTCAATTGGTATTTATCAGGCTGTATCAGACCGGCAGCAGCAACTTGCCGATCAATGGCTGGCGTTACTGGGGTTTTCTGCGACGACTGCCGATCAGCCTTTCCATAGCTTATCGTGGGGGCAACAGCGCTTGGCTCTGATCGCCCGAGCGCTGGTAAAACACCCTGCGCTACTGATTCTCGATGAACCATTGCAAGGGTTAGATCCACTTAACCGATTGTTAGTGCGCCGTTTTATTGATGTGATGATCAGTGAAGGTGAGACACAATTATTGTTCGTTTCTCACCACGCAGAAGATGCACCGCAATGCATTACCCACCGACTAACCTTTATTCCTGATGGCGATATTTATCAATATCAGCAGGAAAAATTGCCCAGCTAAATGAGAACAGCATAGTTATATTATAATATTTGGCTCATCAAATAATGAGAGCTTTTCTCAACTGACGTGAGTTTTATCCACTAGCACTTATGCTACTATCGCCACCGTCAACCATCATTCAGGTTGACGGTGGATAATGATTATAGATTATTCATTTTATAATATTTTTAAGATTGAATAACAAAGGGATGACCTATGTGGGGCGTACTTGCTGCATCACTGCTTTTCTTATCAATTAACCGGGTACTTTCCCTGTTTCTGTTGGCTTTATCCTTATCTATTGCCCTGTATCACGGTGTTCTGACGTTGCCCTCAGCGGCATTTCTGTTGCTAACACTGGCAGTTGCGCTGCTACTAAAAAAATATCGTCAACAGAAATGGTTGGCCGCCGGATTAGAATTGCTGTTGGTGCTTACCGCCATTGCCCTATTCCTGCACTTGATTCCTGGTTTTAACAACTTGAAAGTGTTAGATAACGTAAAAGTGGGGCCCCTGAGCGCCGCCTTTAGCATGTATTACAATCTTGATAAGGCACTGGTTCCCTTTATTTTGCTGGCCTGCCTGCCCACCTTGTTTGTTGCCAAAAAACATCTCTCAGTTAGCCGGCTCGGCTGGTTAGGTTTGATTGTCAGTATCCCGGCATTGTTACTGCTGGCGGTAGCGCTAGGCGGTTTGAAAGTTGAAATGCACACTCCTGCATGGGTTGGCTCCTTTGTTATGGCCAATATATTTTTTGTTTGCCTGGCCGAAGAAGCGCTATTCCGCGGTTATTTGCAGCAACGCCTAAGTCAGTGCATCGGTAACTATCCTGCACTGCTGCTTACCGCGCTATTGTTCGGTGCCGCACATTTCGCCGGTGGCGCGCTGTTAATGGTGTTCGCTGCTCTGGCAGGGGTCATTTATGGTTTAGCCTGGCTGTGGAGTGGCCGTTTGTGGGTTGCAGTGGCATTCCATTTCGGCCTGAATTTAATGCATTTGCTGTTCTTTACCTACCCGCTTTACTCTACCCACTGATTTTTACTGCCAAGACCCGATACCATTTTATTCGCCAGTATCGGGTCATCGCATCATTAGCAGGACATTCCTGCTAAATGAATGGATGAGAACGCTACCACTGTGGTTATCTTAGTTATGTCCGAGTTTTCTCGATTTTTTAGCCTATCCTTGTTCATTCCCCTGTATTTATACCCTCACAGGGATTAAGCTAGCATAAAATTAAATGTAAACGATTCCATTATTGAGCGCAGATCACCTTTTCTCACATAATGGCATGCTATCTTTCTTAGACAAAAGTCATTCTAGGAGTCTTTTATGTACGTACTGGTAACAGGTGGTAGCGGTTACATTGGTAGCCATACCTGTGTGCAATTGATTGAAGCTGGCTATCAGCCAGTTATCCTCGACAATCTTTGTAATAGTAAATCCAGCGTATTAGCCCGGATACATCAATTGACTGGCTACACTCCTGAACTTTATCAGGGGGACATTCGTGACCGCGCCCTGCTCGATAAGATATTCGCCGCTCATCCTATTCACGCGGTCATTCATTTTGCTGGCTTGAAAGCTGTTGGCGAATCCGTCAGTAAACCATTGGAATATTACAATAATAACGTTTTCGGCACCTTAGTCTTGCTGGAGGCGATGCGCGCGGCTCAGGTCAAAAACTTTATCTTCAGCTCATCCGCCACTGTGTATGGTGATCAGCCGCAAATTCCTTATGTTGAAAGCTTCCCGACTGGCTCACCTTCCAGTCCGTATGGCCACAGCAAATTGATGGTTGAGCAAATCCTGCAAGATGTGCAACTGGCCGACCCACAATGGAACATGACTATCCTGCGTTATTTCAATCCGGTTGGGGCCCATTCATCTGGGCTGATGGGAGAAGACCCACAAGGTATCCCTAACAACTTGATGCCGTTTATTGCCCAGGTTGCAGTAGGCCGCCGTGAATCATTGGCGATATTCGGCAATGACTATCCAACCCCTGATGGCACTGGGGTTCGTGACTATATTCATGTGGTCGATTTAGCTGACGGCCATGTTGCCGCAATGAAAAAGTTACACAATCAACCGGGTGTACATATTTTTAATTTGGGTGCCGGTGTTGGCCACAGTGTTTTACAGGTGGTCGAAGCATTCAGCAAAGCTTGCGGCAAACCGCTGGCCTACCATTTTGCGCCACGTCGTGAAGGTGATCTTCCGGCTTATTGGGCTGACCCCACCAAAGCCGCGGAACAACTGGGCTGGCGAGTCAGCCGCTCGCTGGACGAAATGGCGGCTGATACCTGGCGCTGGCAATCACAGAATCCTCAGGGCTATCCCGATTAAGGTGTTGTTATGACTGATTTTAACCCTGTGGATCATCCACACCGCAGATATAACCCATTAAGTGATCAGTGGGTATTGGTATCGCCTCATCGGGCCAAGCGCCCCTGGCAAGGTCAGCAGGAGTTGCCTTCGACCGAGAGTTTACCGGCGCACGATCCGGATTGCTTCTTATGCCCAGGCAATACCCGGGTAACGGGTGACGTCAACCCTGACTACCGGTCAACCTATGTATTTACCAATGACTTTGCCGCGCTGATGCCGGATACCCCCGATGCGCCGCAAAGTGATGATCCCTTGATGCGCAGCCAGAGCGCACGCGGCACCAGCAGGGTTATTTGCTTCTCACCGGATCACAGTAAGACATTGCCGCAGCTAACACTGGCAGCGCTGGAAGATGTCATCCAGACCTGGCAACAGCAAAGTGCCGAGTTGGGTAAAACATACCCTTGGGTACAAGTGTTTGAAAATAAAGGCGCGGCTATGGGCTGCTCGAACCCCCATCCGCATGGGCAAATTTGGGCTAATAGCTTCCTGCCTAATGAAGCCGCACGGGAAGACCGCCTGCAGCAGCAATATTTTCAACAGCATCAATCGCCGATGCTGCTCGATTATGCCGAACGTGAGCAGCGTGATGGCAGCAGAACAGTAGTTGAAACTGAGCACTGGCTAGCCGTGGTGCCCTACTGGGCGGCGTGGCCGTTTGAAACCTTACTGCTGCCCAAAGCCCATGTTCTGCGCTTAGAAGACTTATCGGATGAACAACGCCACGACCTGGCTATTGCACTGAAAAAACTGACCAGCCGCTACGACAATTTGTTCTCATGTTCTTTCCCTTATTCAATGGGATGGCACGGCGCGCCTTATAACATTTATGGCACTGATAAAACAGCTGACAATACACACTGGCAGTTACATGCACATTTTTATCCGCCATTACTGCGCTCTGCATCGGTACGTAAATTTATGGTGGGTTATGAAATGCTGGCCGAAACCCAGCGAGACCTTACAGCGGAACAGGCGGCTGAACACCTGCGGGCAGTAAGTGATGTCCATTATCGAGAAGCCGGAGTCAAATAATGAGTTTAAAACAGCATACCCAGGCCATTTTCCGCCAACAATTTAGCCATGAACCTGACATCACTATCAAAGCTCCGGGCCGCGTCAATCTTATCGGTGAGCATACCGATTATAACGATGGCTTTGTGCTGCCTTGCGCCATTGATTATGAAACCGTCATTAGTTGCAGTAAACGCGATGATCGCCAGATACATGTTATTGCGGCTGATTATGATAATCAGCAAGATATATTCTCTCTGGATGAACCAATTGTCCCGCATGCGCAATACCGTTGGGCTGACTATGTGCGCGGTGTGGTAAAACACTTGCAACTGCGTCATGCCGATTTTGGCGGTGCCTCGCTGGTTATCAGCGGCAATGTCCCGCAAGGTGCGGGCCTGAGCTCTTCGGCTTCTTTAGAAGTCGCCGTCGGCCAGGCGCTACAATCACTCTATCAGTTACCTCTGAGTGGTGTGGAACTGGCACTCAATGGCCAGGAAGCTGAAAACCAGTTTGTTGGTTGCAACTGCGGCATCATGGATCAACTGATTTCAGCACTCGGCCAGCAAGACCACGCGCTACTGATCGACTGCCGCACGCTTGAAACTCGCGCCGTCCCCATGCCAGAAAATGTGGCGGTGGTGATAATCAATTCCAATGTGAAACGGGGCCTGGTTGATAGCGAATACAACACCCGTCGCCAACAATGTGAAACTGCTGCGCGTTTCTTTGGGGTTAAAGCCCTGCGCGATGTTGACCCTAACCTGTTTTTCTCTATTCAGGATGAGTTAGATCCTGTGGTGGCTAAACGTGCTCGCCATGTGATTACTGAAAATGAGCGTACTTTGGCAGCGGCTGATGCATTGGCGTCTGGCGATTTAAAATTGATGGGACAATTGATGCACGAGTCTCATATTTCAATGCGCGATGATTTCGAGATCACAGTTCCACCGATCGACAGCCTGGTTGATATTGTGAAATCCGTTATTGGGGAGCAAGGTGGTGTTCGTATGACTGGCGGTGGTTTTGGCGGCTGTATCGTCGCGCTAATGCCAAACTCGCTCGTCGAGCAAGTTCGTGCGGCTGTAGCGCAGCAATATCCGGCATACAGTGGCGGTAGAACTGAAACCTTTTACGTTTGTCAGGCTTCACAAGGAGCGGGTTTATGCTGAAAAACGACGCTGCATCATCAAGCAGTGTTGACCAGTTAGCACCGGATGGTCACCCCTTTGAATTGACCGAGTTACATAATAAAACCGGCATGAGCGTGACGCTGATGGATTGGGGCGCTACCTGGTTATCAGCAATATTGCCACTAAAAGGGGGTGAAAAACGCGAGTTGCTGCTGGGCTGCCAAACCCCAGCCGATTATCTGCATCAAGCGGCTTATCTCGGTGCGACAGTTGGCCGCTACGCCAACCGCATTGCGAAAGCACAAATCACAGTAGAGGGTGAAATCCTCCATCTGATACCCAATCAAGGCGAAAACCAACTACATGGTGGCCCGGAAGGGTTCCATAACCGGCGCTGGAAAAAGGTTACGCAAGATGAGAAGCAAGTCACTTATCAGTTGCACTCTCCTGATGGTGATCAGGGTTTCCCCGGTAATTTAACCGCCGAAGTGCAGTATCTGCTGACCGAGGATAATCGGCTGGAGATTCACTATCAGGCTCAGGTTGATAAAACCTGCCCGGTAAACCTGACCAATCATGCGTACTTTAATCTCGATGGCGAAGGACGAGACGTGCGGGCGCATCGATTACAGCTGTTTGCTGACCGCTATTTGCCGGTCGGCAGTGATGGGATCCCCACCGGTGGACTCGAAAGTGTTGAAAAAACTGGCATGGATTTCCGTCAAGCGAAAACACTGGCGCGCGACTTCCTGCAAGACCGTGGTCAACAGCGGGTGAAAGGCTATGACCATGCCTATCTGCTGCATCGCACTTGTGGTGCTACCGAAAGCCCGGCGGCGCACCTGTGGTCCTCTGATAATCAAGTTCAAATGAGCGTTTACACCACAGCACCCGCCTTGCAGCTCTATAGCGGTAATTTCCTCGGCGGAACACCTGCGCGTAATGGCGGAACCTATGCCAGCTACACTGGCGTCGCTCTGGAAAGTGAATTCTTACCTGATAGCCCTAACCACCCGGAATGGCCACAACCTGATTGCTGGCTAAAACCGGGGAAAACCTACCGTGCCACCACCGTTTATCACTTTATCGCGTTATAGTGGATTGCCGCTGCGGCGGCAGTCTCTATTCATCTAAGATATAACCGAAACTACCCATATTCAGCACTACCATCTACGCTTAACTGCATCTGTCAGGGGTTAGTGTTACCTGTTGCCCGCCCTTTCAGACCCTCAAACATTATCTAAGGAATTCCTATGCGTCTAACTACCCTATGGTTACTCTCAGCCGGATTGCTGCTCAGTGTGAATGTGATGGCGGCGGATACAGCAAAAACTCCCTCTCCGGCTCAGGCCGCGCAACAGAAAAAAATGACCGATTGTAACCAGCAGGCGACCACTCAGTCCCTGAAAGGTGATGATCGGAAGAAATTTATGAGTCAGTGCCTAAAAGCACAAGTTCATCCTGATGAGAAAGCCCTAACCCCGCAACAGCAGAAAATGAAAAGCTGTAATGCCGAGGCGGCAACCAAAGAGTTAAAAGGTGACGCGCGTAAAACCTTTATGAGTACCTGCCTGAAGAAAGCCGCTTAATCTTCTCTTGTAATAATCACACATTTATCAATATGGAGCCTTTAGTGCTCCATATATCACTTTACTGTCCCCGTTTTCGTCGCTTGTTTTTTAGTAACGACAAGCTGCAACCTCGATACCCCCTTATCAATCTATGAAAAATAAACAATGCTAATATATAAAACTCAGCCATAAACTATAAAATCATTAAATATCAACAAATTAAATATTATTAAAATGATATAACATAAATTAAATATTAAGTTAGGATTATTATCAACGCAGAGAAAAACATTCGAGTATTTAAATGATGGGGGTAAATAATTGCCAACAAGCTGGAATACTCATTATTGTAGAAATAGGAAAGTTTGCAGTGAACTCCACGCATCATTAATTAAGCCGAATAGCGATGAAAGCGTAAATAAAGTTTCCTCCGGAATAACGTAAAAATAATGCACGTAAGTTTTTATAATAAATAAATCACAGCGTTCTTTAAGTAAGTGCTGAGTATTGAGGTTTAAATGTCGCCACTACTGGTCTTTATATAATTTAAAAATAGTTATAATTTTCGTAATTGTTTTTATAACTATTTTCATATTTTAACTATATGATTCATTTAATGTTATTTCTGAAATCAAATTAGCAAGAGGAATAAATAATGAAATTTAATCTGATTAAACTTTTGCCTGTTCTTTTATTGGCCGCATGTACCACCACAGATCACTCCACCGCGCCCAAAACCACACTCTCGGCACCTGCCGTTACCGAACAAAATTTACCTGCTGCAGCTATTGATAACTGCCTTGTCGGCTGCCCGACCGGTGGTAGTGATCAAACAGTTATCCGCGATGTGTATACGCTGAACAATAACAGTAATACCAAATTTGCAAATTGGGTGGCATATAAAGTCACGAAAAGCAGTCAGGCTAGCAATCACCCGCGTAAATGGGCACAAGATCCCGACTTGCCAGCCTCAGATACACTAGCACCGGCAGATTATACTGGCGCTAATCAAAAGCTGGCCGTTGATCGTGGGCATCAGGCTCCGCTAAGCTTACTCGCGGGTAACGAGGATTCGCAGGCGCTTAATTATTTGTCCAATATCACGCCACAAAAAGCAGCTTTAAACCAAGGTGCATGGGTGAGGCTCGAAGACAAGGAGCGCACATTGGCTAACCGTCAGGATGTTACTGCTGTTTACTCCGTTACCGGGCCGCTATTTGAACGCAATATCGGAACACTGCCAGCGAAGCCGTCTGTTGCACTCCCGAGTGGCTATTGGAAGATCATTTTTATTGGCACATCACCGGATAAAGGCCAGTATGCTGCATTCCTGATAGATCAAAATACGGCCAAATCTGCTAATTTCTGCGATTATCAAGTCACCGTTGATACCATCGAAGCAAAAACAAATCCCCCATTGACTATCTGGTCAAACTTGCCCACTGATGTTGCTCAAATAATTAAATCACAGAAAGGGACACTGGCTCAGACGATTGGATGCGATTAAATCGATTCGACCTCTGGCCTTACCTTATGATAAAAAATTGGCTATGGTTAAACACTATCGATTGCTGTCTGCGGTCATCACGCAATATAATGATAATAGTTATCATTGAATATACCCTGAATAATTCAAGTTGCAGCAAGACAGTCAACACGTATGCAGCTTGAAGTTGTAATCGGTATAAATTAGTCATCTGAGGAGTTCGAACTATGGCAGTAACAAAGCTGGTTCTGGTACGTCACGGCGAAAGTCAATGGAACAACGAAAACCGCTTTACGGGTTGGTATGACGTTGATTTGTCTGAGAAAGGCCGTACCGAAGCAAAAGCAGCTGGCAAGCTGTTGAAAGATGAAGGTTTTACTTTTGATTTCGCCTACACCTCAGTATTAAAACGCGCTATCCACACCTTGTGGAGTATCCTGGACGAACTGGATCAGGCTTGGCTTCCAACGGAAAAAACCTGGAAACTGAATGAGCGTCATTACGGCGCATTGCAAGGTCTGGATAAATCTGAAACTGCGGCTAAATACGGTGATGATCAAGTTAAACTGTGGCGTCGCGGCTTTGCCATCACCCCTCCAGCACTGGATAAAAGTGATGAGCGCTTCCCTGGCCATGACCCACGTTATGCAAAATTAACTGATGCAGAGCTGCCAACCACTGAAAGCCTGGCTCTGACCATCGATCGCGTTATCCCTTACTGGGAAGAAGTGATCAAACCACGTATCGCCAGTGGCGAGCGCGTTATCATCGCTGCTCACGGTAACTCTCTGCGTGCACTGGTTAAATATCTGGATAATCTGAACGAAGAAGAAATTCTTGAGCTGAATATCCCAACAGGTGTGCCATTGGTGTATGAGTTTGACGAAAACTTCAAACCAATCAAACACTACTATCTGGGTAACGCTGATGAAATCGCGGCTAAAGCTGCTGCGGTTGCCAATCAGGGTAAAGCGAAGTAATCATTCCTGATTAGTCCCATTAAAAAACCCCCGTACATCTCAGATGGCGGGGGTTTTTATTGACCAGCTATTGGGAGGAACATCGCCCAAATTCAGAATGGCAAGTACGATAGTCTACTGGCGGCGAGCTTTGACTGCATTCGATAACTGGCGCAGCAACGCTTCTGTATCTTCCCAACCAATACAAGCATCGGTGACACTTTGGCCGTAAGTTAAGGGTTCGCCACTTTCCAGATTCTGACTACCTTCGACCAGATGACTTTCAATCATCACACCCATAATGGATTTTTCGCCCTGAGCAATCTGACGGCAAACATCCGTTCCTACTTCCATTTGCTTTTTGAATTGCTTACAGCTGTTAGCATGGCTGAAATCAATCATGATTTGTGGTTCCAGGCCAGCTTTGCTAAGCCCCTCTTTCACCGCAGCAACATGGGCGCTGCTGTAATTCGGCTCTTTGCCGCCACGCAGAATGATATGGCAATCATCATTTCCGGCGGTATTGACAATCGCTGAGTGCCCCCATTTAGTCACCGACAGGAAACAGTGTGGCGCACTGGCGGCATTGATAGCATCAATAGCTACTTTGATAGTGCCATCGGTACCATTTTTGAAACCAACCGGGCAAGACAAGCCAGAAGCCAGCTCGCGGTGAACCTGAGATTCCGTGGTACGAGCACCAATCGCCCCCCAGCTCATCAGGTCAGCCAAATATTGCGGGGTAATCATATCCAAAAACTCGCCGGCAGCCGGTAAGCCGCTCTCATTAATATCCAATAGCAACTTACGTGCGATACGCAGACCATCATTGATATTGTAGCTACCATCCATATGCGGATCGTTAATCAGACCTTTCCAACCTACCGTGGTACGCGGTTTTTCAAAATACACCCGCATCACCACTTCTAGCTCACCTTGCAGCTCTTCACGCAATGTCAGCAAGCGGGCCGCATATTCTTTGGCCGCCTGAGTATCGTGAATGGAGCATGGGCCAATCACCACCAACAAGCGATCGTCCTGAGCGCGCAAAATGTTGTGAATCGCAGCGCGGGTCTTGGCGACGATTTCTGCTGCTTTTTCACTAGCCGGAAACTTCTCTAGCAGGGCGACAGGGGGCAGGAGTTCCTTAATTTCTTTAATCCGTAGGTCATCAATCTGGTAATTCATAGCTCTTCCATTAAGTCTTGTGACGATCATCGCACAACGTCTGTCTGTATTAATCTAGTTGAACCAATCTAACTGGTGAATTGGATGCTGTAAATCTACTTTATCGCATTAGAAGAGCAGTACAGATAAACAACAACACCGCTGTTATCTATAATATGCATCAATCATTGAATGAAATCCTATCAGGGCTAACATAGATAGATAATTCTCGTTTTGCGTTCAGCTTTTACCATTGAAGGATAAATATGTCTGCATCATCGTTTTTCCCACAAGACGGCAACAGCAAGCGCCTGTTGATAGCGTTCGCTGTGACGACTCTGTTTATGGTGGCAGAGGCGATTGGCGGCTGGTTATCTGGCTCGCTGGCACTGCTGGCTGATGCCGGGCATATGCTGACCGATTCAGCCGCATTATTTATTGCACTAATGGCAGTACATTTCTCACGGAGGAAGCCGGATTCTCGCCATACCTTTGGTTATTTGCGTCTTACCACGCTGGCCGCTTTTGTTAACGCCGCAGCTTTATTATTGATTGTCGTGCTGATTTTTTGGGAGGCGGTTCGGCGTTTCTTTACCCCGCATGAGGTGATGGGTGTACCGATGTTAATCATCGCCATAGCGGGATTAGGTGCGAATATTTTCTGCTTCTGGATACTTCATCGTGGCGAGGAAGAAAAGAATATCAATGTGCGGGCCGCGGCCTTGCATGTTATGGGTGACTTATTAGGTTCCGTCGGGGCTATCGTGGCAGCCGTAGTGATCCTGACCACCGGCTGGACACCCATAGATCCAATTTTGTCAGTATTGGTCTCGCTATTGGTGTTACGCAGTGCCTGGCGTCTGCTGAAAGAAAGTTTTCACGAGCTATTGGAGGGCGCACCGCAGGAGATTGATATCAATAAGTTGCGCAAAGATCTCTGCACCAGCATCTATGAGGTGCGAGACGTCCATCACGTCCACTTATGGCAAGTCGGAGACCAACGGCTGATGACACTGCATGTGCAGGTGATCCCACCGCAAGACAATGATGAATTACTGCAACGAATTCAGTACCATCTGCTGCATCATTACCATATTGGTCATGCCACCATCCAGATGGAGTACCAGCACTGCAAAGCACCAGATTGCGGCATTAATCAAGCCGCTAGTGCCGGAGAGCACCATCATCACCATCATTGATGTTATCAGTCAGGCGAATGCTCTGGAGCACCTCGCCTGACTGACATTTACAGCAACAGCTATTGAACCGAAATATTAATCACTCAGGGTAGACAGTGGGCGTGAATGGTTTCGTGCCGCGCTCTTAATCCAAAGCCAAGAACCATTTAGTGCAATCAGCGTCAGTATCACGTACTCCAGCGCCATGGCGTAAACGCCCTGGTAGGCGAAAATTGCCACACTGATGACATCAATAACCACCCAAATCAGCCAGTTTTCAACATACTTTCGAGTCATCAAGATCATCGCCACGATGGATAAGACCATCATAGTGGAGTCCCAGAATGGGAAAGCGTCTGGCTGCAACTCCGGCATTTGGACATTCGCTCCCAAGCCTTGCATAACAGTAACTGCCGTACGGGTTAGCCAGGCAAATACCGTATCAATATGCAACGTCATCAATGCGATACCCGCGACACAAACCACGCCCCAAACCAATGCTTTCGGCAAAGATAGCCAACGAATTTTCAATTCCGCTTGGTTATCAGGCGTTTGTTTGCTCCAGGCATACCAACCATAAATATTAGCTACAAAGAAGAACAGCTGTAGCAACAAGCTGGCATAGAGTTGGATCTGGAAGAAAATCACCGCGAACAACGTTACGTTTATCAACCCAAACAAGTAGTTAATGATTTTCTCTTTGCTGGCAAACCAGATGCACAGCAACCCAAACAGCGTACCTATTGCTTCAATCCATGAAAAATCATACCCGCCTGTACCCAGCGGAATATGAACCAATATGTTACTGGTACTAAAGAAATCCATCTGGCTATCCTTTTGCTGTTAATACAGTAGTGAATATACTCTAAATAATTCGAGTTGCAGGAAGGCGGCAAGCGAATGAATCCCGACGAGCTTACTGTAGTAAGTGATTCGGGTGATTGAGCGCGGCCAACGCACATGCAGCTTGAAGTATGACGAGTATAAATGCTTACGCATTGCCTTTGATCTGTAGCTTCAACTGATTGGCAAATTCCAACATGCGATTTAGCGGTATCAGCGCCTGCTGACGCAATTGTTCATCAACATGTATCTCATGCATCACACCACCCTGCTCCAGCCCCTCAGCTATCGCTTTAAGACCATTCATCGCCATCCACGGACAATGCGCACAACTTCTACATGTTGCACCTTCGCCAGCAGTGGGCGCTTCGAATAACTCTTTGTCCGGACAAGCCTGCTGCATTTTATAGAAAATGCCCCGATCCGTTGCGACGATCAGTTTTTTCTGGGGCAGTGTTTTGGCCGCCATGATCAACTGACTGGTTGAACCTACCGCATCCGCCATATCGACAACAGCTTGTGGCGACTCCGGGTGAACCAACACCGCGGCATCGAGATGTAATGCTTTCATTTGGGCCAGTGCCTGGGTTTTAAACTCGTCATGAACGATACAAGCCCCCTGCCAGCACAGCACATCTGCACCACTCCTTTTTTGTACATAGTTTCCAAGGTGCCTATCCGGTGCCCAGATTATTTTCTCGCCCAGGCTATCGAGATGTTCGATTAACTCAACCGCTATACTGGAAGTGACCACCCAATCAGCCCGGGCTTTGACCGCCGCTGAGGTATTGGCATACACCACGACAGTGCGGTCAGGATGGCTGTCGCAGAATGCGGCAAATTCATCAGCCGGACAGCCTAAATCTAGCGAACATTCAGCATTGAGAGTTGGCATCAATACTTGCTTTTCGGGATTGAGTATTTTAGCCGTTTCACCCATAAAACGAACGCCAGCGACCAACAGAGTTGACGCAGGGTGGTTGTTACCGAATCTCGCCATTTCCAGTGAGTCAGCAACACAACCGCCGGTCTCTTCGGCCAAGGCCTGAATTTCGGGGTCAGTATAATAGTGAGCGACTAACACGGCATCGCGTTGCTTCAGCAGTGTTTTAATTTTCTCACGATAAAAAGCTTTTTGGTCCACATCCAGCGGGACAGGCCGCGCAGGGAAAGGATAAATCGCTGCATTTACATCAAAAGTTTCACTCATCGCTCACATCTCTATTGCCAGTGATTCCGGAGCCACAGTATCTCTCAGGCTGCCAGTCAGATTGGTTTGTTTTTTATCCTAAACAAAATACTCAATATTTTGCGAAAAGTCGCCAGATATTGTCTCAAAATGGCAAAAATGTTTAATAGAGTTAAATCTGGGAGGGAGTTGAGTGGTAGAAAGGATAGTAGAGGATTATAGAGATCTGTTTGAGGTTCTGGAATGAGAAGTATAAATGATATTGCTTGGAAGGTATAACAGGGAGAGAGAGAAGGATAAGAAAATAGTGGGTTGTGCGGGATGACTCGTCCTGTGGACTCGCCCTTCGGGTCAACGCTACCGCGTTGCTGTCTCGCTTCGCTCGGCTCGAACCTGAACGCAGGTCTCACCCACACGATTATTGTGTAGTATGCGGCTTCTGAGTCTGGGGGATATTTCGATACCTGAGAGAATGGTGGGTCGTGCGGGATGACTCGTCCTCCGGACTCGCCCTTCGGGTCAACGCTGCGCGTTGCTGTCTCGCTTCGCTCGGCTCGAACCTGAACGCAGGTCTCACCCACACGATTATTGTGTAGTATGCGGCT